>NZ_DASTAT010000067.1 GCF_035712445.1 Oligoflexus sp.
GTTCCCATCCCGAACACGGAAGTCAAGCTCTTCAGCGGCGATGGTACTGCAGTTTAAACTGTGGGAGAGTAGCTCGGTGCAGCCTTAAAAATAGCAAAACCCCTGATGGAGAAATCCGCCAGGGGTTTTGTGCGTTGAGTGGTTTCCGCCCCCGCTCCCGCGGGGTGACGACAGTCTCCAAACAAAGCTTCACGACCTGTAACCCTTGAGCGACAGTAAGAAGCCGACAATTCACGCTGACTATAAAATGAAGTATTTGCCAAATTTTAATTAGACTTCCCACTGAAGCGTTGGCTATGTAAAGAGGAGCAATAACTCACTAGGACGACACTTCAATGCGGAAACAACTTTTCTTTTTCAGTCTTTTCACGCTCGCGGCTTGCGGCCAGAACACTGCCCAGACAAGCGATACAAGCGCGCTCGTATCCCAGCAGCAAGCGAACAAAGCCTTCGCTATCGTCAAAGGCATCGATTACCTGCCGTTCACCTACATCGTTGACGGTTGCTACGCGCGCTCTCTGTATATGTCACTGGAATTGGCCGCTGAAGGCATTCCAAGTTCTGCGCATTATGTCTTCGGCTATCTTCAGCCGACCAAGGCGGTAACCTGGAGCTACCACGTCGCCCCGCTGCTGCAGGTCGCAAACTCCTCACAGGAACCCTGGATCCTTGATCCCGCATTTGAATCCCGTCCTCTGACGCGCACACAATGGCTGGCGGAAAATTTCGCCGAGTCGGACGATGATCTCGCGGCGACAGCGCGCAGCACCTGGACGCAGATCCGGGCCGGCTCCGCCTATTTCGATGAAAGCGGCCGCGTCGCGGAATTCGATACGGACGAATCCCTGGCCTACACCACTGTTAAAGCCAGCGATGGCACCGTCATGTCCTTGAAAGCCCGACCCATCGATCCTTCCGTCCTGATTCCAACGTTCTCTGAAATGCCAACCTTCCTGTCGAGTGACATCCACTCAGCCTGTACGGTCATGCACAACTACATCAAGAACGAAGACCTTGATGTCAATGAACGAAGCGCCAAGACCAAGCGCCTTCTCGCCAGCACGACCCGTCTCGCCAAAGCCATGGACGGCGTGAAGAAGCTGACCCGCGATGGCGTCACCGGCTCGTGGACGACAGCTGGATCCGCCTGCAAGACAGCGATGGAAGGCTACTACCGCTAAATCCCGGGAAGCGTGGGCCTGTCAGCTGATTGGCCCGCGAAATCCTGCAGCCCTTCTCACAGCTCCCGACCTGTGTCAGAATACTTGACAGCCCCTTATCATTTTTCTCTCACATTATTCAGTGGATACACCAGAGCGTTGCCTGGACCATATCTTGAAAGCAACACCCCTGGCGCAATCCGCGTCTGAGGCATCCCATGGCTCGACTCTATCCCAATACTGACAAGGTCCGTGTAATCTTCGCCAGCCAGGCGGAGGAACAGTTCTACCAGCAGTGCAAAATGCTCAGCAACGATTGGGCGGTCTATTACTCCTGCACGCTCAGCGGCATCGAAGGCGAAAACGGGCTGACCGATAACGAAATTGATTTCGTGCTCTTTCATCCGCGCATCGGCCTTGTCGTGATGGAAGTCAAAGGCGGGCGCATCTCGTATAACCCCGACAATCTTCAGTTCTATACGGAAAACCGCTTCGGCGAGCGTTTCCCCATCAAAAATCCTTTCGCCCAGGCCCTGAACTGGAAGAGTCGCTTCCTCCGCTACCTGAAGAAGAAAAACGTCAAAGTCCCCATGACCCACATGGTCTGCCTTCCTTCGGTGCATGAACAGGACTTCCCCGATCGCCCCGATGTGGAAAACATGCTGCTGATCGGTCGCCAGCGCCTTGAGAATCTCGAAGAATCCCTGATGAAAGCCGTCACGGCCGCCCAGCCGGCCCGCTTTCTTGAATTTGATGACGTGTCGGATGCCGTCGATAAAATACTCCGCGGCTCGCATTACACCAGCCGCCTTTATATTCGCGATTACATCGACCAGCATGAAAGCAAGGTCAAAGACGTCGAGCATATCCACGACACGCTGATATCGCCGATGGTCAGCACCAAACGTCTTGCGGTCGAAGGCGAAGCCGGAACGGGCAAAACCATGCTGGCCATGGCTCTTGCGAAGCACTTCCGTGATCTTGGGCAGAAAGTCCTGCTCCTTTCACCCAACCCGGTCCTGAATCAGTACATGACCGAACAGGTCGGCAGTCGCATTGAAGTGCAGACCTATGCGGAATTCGCCTCCGACTTCGGCGTGGATATCCTCAAGCGTGCTCCCGATTTTGAAGGCAGCCGTGAGGACTGGATTCAGTATGTGGGCCCCGAGCGCCTGAAAGCCTCGATTCTGAAGAGCAGCAAACGCTTCGATGTCCTTCTCTGTGATGAAGCCCAGGACGTGCAGCCTTTCTGGTGGGAATCCATCGAGGCGTCCTTGCAGAGCCCTGACAGTCATTTTTATATCTTCTTCGATCGTAGCCAGGGTGTCTTCGGTTCCGGCTCTTCAGAAGGCCATTTTGTGCCCGAGGATGTGCTTCCGATCAGCACTCCTTACTTCCCGCTGGTGAATAACTATCGCACGACCAAGGAAATCTCGACCTTCTCGCGGAATTTCCGCACGGGTCGGCAGATCCTGAACAGTCACTCCGGGCGACTCGGGTATATCCCAGCTCTGATTCTTTATAAGGATGCGGCCGACGCGCAGAAAAAAATCGAAGAACTCGCATCACGCCTTTGTGATCAGGAAGGACTGCGCAGCGAGGAAATCACAATCCTGTCAGCTCGACGCCCACTGCAGGAAGGGTCGGTCCTTCAAAATGTTCAAAAACTAGGCAATTTTGAGCTGTGTGATATCGGAAATAATCGGAAAGCCCCGCGGAGTGACAGAACTCTTGCCGTATCGACGATTCAGGCTTTTAAAGGCCTGGAAACCTCGGTCGGCCTGATCTGCAACCTGAGCGAATACAACATGCCGCTGACCAATCCGATCATGGCGAGTCTTCTTTATGTGGCCTGCACGCGTGCGAAACACATGCTCTATATTTTACTCCAGGAAGACGACGCGAAGAAAGAGGTCATCCAGAAAGCCATGGATGCCATCAGCAACAAGGGCTCGCTGATTATCGGCGAAGCTTCGCATGACCATATGTATGCCGGCACTGTGAGTTACTTCAATCCCGAACGCGTCGGCTGGCTTACGGTTGACGACCCGAGCCTGCAGCGCTCGACCCTGATGTTCTTTCCGCATGATTTGAAAGAAATCGGCAGCGATAAAATAGAAGTCGGGACCCGCCTGAGTTTCCGTGTGCGCCTTGAAGGGTTCGCGCCGATCGCCGTGGATCTGAAATTAGTGCGCATGACGCCCCACGAAAATCCTGAAAAGGATCTCGTGAAGCCGGCTGTCAAGTCTGAGGTGAAGCCTTCCGTCAAGGCGGAAGTGAAGCCTGCAGTCAAGCCTGCAGGCGCGAAGAAAATCAAACCGAAGAGCGGCAAGAAAAACGGCGTGGCTTAAGCGAGGCCGATCTCTTTCAGGCGCTGCATGAGGTACGCGTCGGCCGTGATGTTCGGATAAGTCTGTTTTCCACCCGTGGCTTTGATGCAGGAAGCCAGGGGATTCAATGGTACCTCGCCCCGCGCATGCACGAAGAAAGGCGCTGAGTAACGGCGCTCGCGGCTGTTATCCGGATTCACGACGCGATGCGTCGTGGATTTGAAAAAGCCGTTCGTCAGGTTCTGCAGCATATCCCCCGCATCCACGATGATACAGCCCTTGGGCGTTACGACCGGCACCCACTGGTTGCGGCGGTCAAGGATTTCCAGGCCCGAGGCCGTGGCATCAATCAGCAGCGTGATGAGGTTGATATCCTCATGCGCTCCGGCGCGAATGCTGGAGGGATCACGATCCGCAGGGACGGGCGGATAATGAATGAGGCGCAGGATGGAATTCCCATCAATCGCGGTATCACGGATCAAAGACTTTTCCTCACCGATATAAATCGCGCAGGCTTCCAGGATGGAAAAAGCCGCGGATTCCAGGCGACGGTAGACGTCCACCATCACCCTTTGAAAATCCTTCAGCTCCTTGGGCCAGACGTTCGGCGGATAACCGGCCGAACGCGGATGCTCAGCGGAAAGTTCCTGACCCACATGCCAGAATTCTTTCAAATCGGGAGCCTTCGAATCCTTCGCGTGTTCTTTGCCGAACGAGGTGTAGCCACGCTGGCCTTTGAGGCCCGGCACTTCATAGGATTTTTTGATGGCTTCAGGGAGCTCGAAGAGTTCAGCAGTCTGAGCATAGGTATCGCGGATCAAATCAGGACTGACGGTGTGATTGGTCAGGGCGAAGAAACCCACTTCCCGCAAGGCGTTGCCGACGCCTTTAATGAACTGGTCTTTCTGCTCCGCTGTGCCATGCACATAGTCATGAAGATCGACGACAGGGATCGAGTAATGCGAACTCATGGAACTCTCCTCATCGAGGTCTAAAAAAAGATGCTGTAACGGTGGCTCATGACTAACAAAAGCCACAGAGGACTGCAAAGTCCATCTTTCGCTAAAGCATATCCAAAATTTCGAAGGGGGTGAAATGAGAAAGGCGCTGTTTTTACAGCGCCTCGGGTGGTTTAGCGAGCGGCTTCATGAGCCGCGGACTTCCGCGCTGTTTTCATCGGACTGTCAGGACCGTTCCGATAATCATAATAAGCCATTATGGATTCGGCTGCGAGGTTGGTGGCCTTGAATTTCCAGAGGTTTTCCAGCATCACCACGGCCGCCACAGCTATTTCAGGATCTTCCAGGGGATAGATGCCGGCGAACCAGGTCGTCAAACCCTGGGGATGATTGCCGGTCAGCGTGCCTGTTTTTCCGCCGACTTCCGTTCGCAGAAGGCGCAGACGGCCGCGACTGAATGCGTGTTTCGCGGTTCCATCCATCACGGTTGAATCCATAATGCGCTTCAGATTGATGGCCGTGCTTTCTTCAAAAACCCGCGTGCCCTGACTCGGAACGCCGACGGGCGTATCCTTGAAAAGGCGCACGGGAATGGCCATGCCGTTGTTCGCGATCACCGATTCCTGCCAGGCGGCATGAACGGCGGAAATGGAAACCGAACCGAATCCGGCTGCGAATTTTCCGATCGTATGAATGCTCGATGAAGTGGCGCTGGGTTCACGCAAGGGGCTTGCGGGCATCATGAAGTCGGCGGCCAGGGACTGATTATTCCAGCCGAGTCTCTTGGCCATGTTCAAAATCGGGCCAAGACCCAGCCGATTGACCGCAAGCTTGGCGAAGAAACCATTGCAGCTGTTGCCATACGCACGGCGCAGACTAAGTCCCTGGTTGGGCTTATTGCTCTCCACAGGCGGCCAGATGCCACGGGGATTCACATGCGAGCAGCCGCCGAACATGCTGAGGGTGGCTTCGGTATCAATGTCCGCAATTTCAAACGCAGTCGCAGCGACGACGGTCTTGAAAAGCGAAGCCGTAGGGAAACCGATATGCAGAGCCGAATGCGTTTCCGCGCCCCAGCGGGCGGGTGGGGCACCCTGCGCCATGGCCAGGATTTCTCCGGTCTTCACATTGATCATGACCAAAGCGGAGATAGGACTGCCGCCATTGCGAATAAAACGCGAGATTTGATTCTGAATCTGAGGCACGATAGTGACCGGACGACCTGCCAACTGCGGGTTGCTATCGGTATCACTCCATTCGGGCAGGTCAACCGGCAGAGTTGTCAGGCTTTGCGGTTTGCTCGTGTCCGTGACGGGGTGCGGAGGTGCCGTCGTATCGCCTTTCTGAGCCGAGGACTGCTGGCAGGCGAGGCAACCCGCCAGCCACAGAAGAGAAAAATAGAGCCGGCCCCGGCGAGTAGTATGGGAGTTTGACACTCTTATCCTCTACCTTTATAAAGGTTTTTTTATGGTTGGATCGAAATTTTGAGCTGTTATGAGCCTATTATACAGGATCAGAAGATTTTTTACACGGCCTTGGATACTATTGCAAACTCTGCGTTCTTGCTCACAGGCGCGCAATCCGCGATAATATTGGGTCGGCCCCTATAGGAGTTGCGTTATCACTCTCTTTTTCTACCTGATTTTGGAAATCATGCCGCAGTTTGTGACGGTCTTTTGCGTCATGAGCGCTGTCATCGTGATATCGCAGCTCGTTCGTCTTTCGGAAATCCTCGTGACCTTCGGTCTTTCCGTGGAAAACCTGCTCCTGCCTTTTCTTTTCATCCTGATGCCGTTTATTTCCATCATTGTACCCATCTCGATTATGTTTGCCATCCTTTTAGCATTCAGTCGTCTGTCGGCGGACGGCGAATTCACGGCCATGATCGCTTCAGGATACTCACTGCGTCGCGCGCTGAGGCCAGTCCTGGCGGTCACGTTCGTCGCCTACCTCATCGCCTTGCTGGGCGCGGTTTACTTCGAGGCCTGGGGACGTCGCGAGACGCTGCAGTTCTATCATCGCAAGACTCAGACTGAATTGGATAACATGATTCGTTATCGAATGAAGCCTGGAGTTTTTCTCGACGACTTTCTGGGTTATGTGCTCTATGCCGAACACATCTCACCCGATCGCACCCGTTTTGAAAACGTGATGCTGGGTCCAGGTCATAACACGCAGAATCAGCATTTCACCCTGCTCGCTCCCGCCGCAGCCATCACGGGCTCGGTGGAAGCCGGGGATCTGCGCATGTCCTTCGATTATGGAATCATCTACACGACGAAGGCTGATAGTGATGATGTTTCGGTGATCAAATTCAAACGCGCCGAGCTTGATCTCCTTTCGATTTTCCGCGAGCAGATCTTCGGGCCCGGATCAGCGGAAGATGATTATCGCAGCTACACGCCGGGTGAGCTGAGTCGTTACGTGGATTCGGTGAAAGACAGCAAGGAACCGAAGGATCGTGAGAATTATCTGAAGGCCCGCTTTCTTTATCATCAACGCATGAGCATGCCCTTCGCCTGCTTTGCATTTGCACTCTTTGCCATGGTGCTCGGTATTCAGGATGAACGGCGTGGAAAAAATCATGCGTTCCTCGGGGCCAGTCTTGCGATTGTGCTCGGCTACATTGCCATGATGTCGTTTAAGTTTCTGGCCGAAAAAGGAATGCTTTCAGGTCCAGCTGGGGCCTGGTTGCCGCATCTACTCATGACAGGCTTTGGTGCCTTTATGGTCTACCAAAAGAACCGCCTCCCGCCTTCAGAATCCATCTTTGATTTGCGTCATATTCCCGGCTTAAGGAATCTTCGGAGGCGTGCTAAAATGCGCGCAGACTAAGGGTGACGAGCATACAACTGATCGCTGGTCGAGCCGCTGCAAGCGTGATATGACTGGGGACTCTCTTGGATGAGGGGTCAGCCGAGTCGAGGCGATAGCCATTCAACAGCTTGAAGGTGGAGACATGAGACGAGTTGTCATCACAGGTTTGGGAATCGTTGCACCGACTGGAAACAATGTTCAGGAAGCCTGGGAAAGCGCCGTCGCGGGTCGCTCAGGAACCGGCCGTATTACGCTTTACGATCCCACAGGACACCGTGTGCAGGTGGCCGGTGAAGTGAAGAACCTCAGAACCGAAGGCGTGATCGACCCCAAGGATGCCAATCGACTCAGCCGCTTTATTGTATTCGCCACCATGGCTGCCGATGAGGCAATCAAGGACAGCGGTCTGCCTTTGAATGTGAACCAAGAGCGGAATGGCTGTGTCATCGGTGTGGGTATGGGCGGCATCGCTGATATCGAAGAATCCACCAAGATCCTCCTGGAAAAAGGCGAGAAACGAATTTCGCCGTTTTTTATCCCTTATGCCATACCCAATATGGCGGCAGGTTACGTTTCCATTCAGTATCAGCTGCGTGGACCCAACACCTGTACCGCAACGGCCTGTTCGAGCGGAACGCACGCCATTGGCGAAGCCTTCCGTTATATCCGGGACGGCATGGCGGATGCCATGGTCTGTGGTGGGGCGGAGAGTGCGATCAGTCCGCTTGGTATTGCATCGTTTGCAGCGCTGAAGGCTTTGAGCACCAACAACGACGATCCGGTTCGCGCGTCGCGGCCCTTCGATATGAATCGAGATGGCTTCGTCATGGGTGAAGGCGCCGGTATCCTGGTGCTCGAAGAGCTGGAAAGTGCGAAAAAACGCGGAGCAAAAATTTACGCCGAGGTCATCGGCTACGGTTTGTCCGGCGATGGACATCATATTACAGCGCCTCGTGAGCGCGGCGAAGGTGGTCGTCGATGTATGAAGATGGCATTGGATTCAGCAGGGCTGATGCCGGACGACATCGACTATATCAACGCGCATGGAACTTCGACCAAGATCAACGATCAGTATGAATCAGAAGCGATCATGGACCTTTTTGGGCCCCATGCTTACAAGCTGGCGATTTCCTCGACCAAAGGCGTGACCGGCCATTGTCTGGGCGCGGCTGGTGGTATTGAGGCGGTCTATACCGCTCTGACCATTCATCGCAGTCTGGTGCCTCCGACGGCGAATTTCCAAACGCCGGATCCGGATTGTCCGCTGGATTATACGGTGCGCGAAGCTGCCGAGAAAAAGGTTCATGTCGCTCTGTCGAATTCCTTCGGTTTCGGAGGCACAAACGCGACGATCGCCTTCCGTCGCTTTCATTGAAATGTATTTTTTCAACCTGCTGTTTGGTGTAAAAGCAGCAGGTTGTTGTTTTTTTTTGGCTTCATTACCCAAAAAGACAGCATAAAAGCCCAGGAATTTTCGTAATTTTACAAGATCTCAAGTTTTTGAAGGGTGAGAAATGACTGCGAAGAAGAAGACTCCCTTGGAGCGGGATCTCCTTGTCAAAATGTACAAGGACATGGCCCTGTTCCGCAGATTTGAGGAGCGTGTAGGTCTGGCCTACACCAAGCAGAAGTTTTCCGGCTTCTGTCACCTTCACATCGGCCAGGAAGCACTGGCTGTTGGGGTGCAGAGTGCTCTCCGTGACACTGATTACATGCTCAGCGGCTATCGCTCCCACACGCAGGCTATTGGCAAAGGCATCTCGCCTGAGGCGGTGATGGCTGAACTCTTCGGCAAGGTCGATGGGTGCTGCCGTGGCAAAGGCGGTTCGATGCACATGTTCAGCAAGGAACATCGTTTCCTTGGCGGTCACGGCATCGTCGGTGGACAGACACCGATTGCGGCAGGCGTGGGTTTCTCCATTCGCTACCGCAACGAAGACGATATCTGCGTGTGCTACATGGGTGACGCCGCGACCAACCAGGGTCAGTTTTTCGAAGCGATGAACATGGCGGCGACCTGGGATCTGCCCGTGCTCTTCATCATTGAAAACAACAAGTACGGCATGGGCACCGACATCCGTCGCACCACTTCGGTGGATGCGCTCTGGAAGCGGGCTCTTGCCTTTGATATGGCTCATTCCGATGTCGATGGCATGAACGTCGTGACGGTTCACGAGCATGTGAAAGCCATCGTCGATCAGATGCGCAAGGATCATAAGCCTTATCTCCTTGAGGCCCTCACCTACCGCTATCGCGGTCATTCGGTGTCGGATCCCGGAACTTACCGGACCAAAGAGGAAGTGGAAGATTATCAGAAGAACCGCGATCCCATCATGCAGCTTGAACGCTTCATGAGCGAGCAGAAGCTGGCGACGGAAGCTGAGTTCAAGGCCTGGGATAACGAGGCCAAGGAACGCGTGAAGGCAGCGGAGGAATTCGCTGACAATTCACCGAATCCGCCGGTTGAAGAGCTGTGGGACCATGTTTTGGTTCCTTGATGAGGGGAAGAAGGAGATCATTCGATGGCAGTTTTAACATTTCGTGAAGCCCTGGGTCAGGCGATGGCCGAAGAGATGGAACGCGATCCTAACGTGTTCCTGATGGGCGAAGAAGTTGGTCTTTATAATGGTGCGTACAAGGTTTCGAAGGGTCTTTTGGACCGCTTCGGGCCGCGTCGCGTGTGGGATTCTCCTATTTCTGAACTTGGCTTTGCCGGTTTGGGAGTGGGCGCGGCGATGACCGGCACACGGCCGATCATTGAATTCATGACCTGGAACTTCGGTATCCAGGCTTTGGATCAGATCGTGAACCACGCGGCGAAGATGCTTTATATGTCCGGTGGACAATTCAATGTGCCCATCGTGTTCCGCGGTCCCAACGGTGCCGCGCACATGCTTGCGGCGCAGCATAGCCAGGCTTATGAGCCCATGCTCACCAATATCCCTGGTTTGAAGGTCGTCACGTGTTCGACGCCTTATGATGGCAAGGGTCTTTTGAAAGCCGCGATCCGGGATAACAACCCTGTGCTGTTCCTGGAAAGCGAGATGATGTACGGCATGAAGGGCGAAGTGCCGGACGAGGAATATATCATTCCTTTGGGCGTTGGCGACATCAAGCGTGAAGGCACGGATGTGACGCTGATCGCCTGGAACAAGATTCTGCACAAAACCATGGAAGCCGCCGAAGCTTTGGCCAAGGAAGGTATTTCCGCCGAGGTTTTGGATCCGCGTACGCTCCAGCCTTTGGATGAAGACTTGATCTTCGCATCGGTGCGGAAGACCCATCGACTTGTGATCGTTGAGGAAGCGTGGAGCTTTGGTTCGGTCGGCTCGCAGATTGCCGATCGCGTGCAGAAGGAATGCTTCGATGAACTCGACGCACCCATCGGCCGGGTTACCAACGAATTTGTTCCCATGCCTTACAACGAGGCTCAGGAGGAGCGCACAGTTCCTTCCGTGGAACGTATTGTGGCAGCGGTGAAAGAAGCCCTTTACCTTTAAAACGCAGCAGGAAGTGTTATGGCAGAAGTCATAGAAATGCCCAAGCTCAGCGACACCATGGAAGAAGGTGGGATCGCGGCCTGGTTGAAAAAAGAAGGTGATTTCGTCAAGGAAGGCGAAGCTTTTGTCGAGATCGAAACCGACAAGGCGACGATGGAATATAATTCCCCTTTTGAAGGGACGCTTTTAAAGATTCTCGTGCCTGCGGGCAAGGCCTGCGCTTTGAATGAGCCGATCTGTGTGATCGGTGAGAAGGGCGAGAACGTTGACCTTGGAAAACTCGGCGGTAAAGGCAAGGCCGAGGCTCCGAAAGCGGAAGCGCCGAAACCAGCGGCTCCTGCTCCTGCGGCTGCAAAAGCTGCTCCGGCACCAGCGCCTGCAAAAGCTGCTCCTGCTCCCGCGGCACCGGCTCCAGCTCCGGCCCCTGCACAAGGCACGGGCGAGCGCCTGCGGGCTTCGCCTTTGGCCAAGAAAGTGGCTGAAGAAAAGCATGTGGATCTGAGTCAGATTCAAGGTTCGGGACCGAACGGCCGCGTTGTTATCCGCGATGTCGAGCAGGCTCTGGCCGGGGGTGGAGCGGCTCCAAGAGCGTCAGCTCCTGCGAAAGAGGTTGGTCCTATTCAGCCGATGCCTCTGCCTCAGTTCGGCGATCAGGATATTCCTGTGAACATGATGCGCAAGACTATTGCCAAGCGTTTGCTCGCCGGCAAAAACGAGGCGCCGCATTTCTATCTGACCCGTTCGGTGAACATGTCGCGTCTGAACGCGTGGCGTCAGCGTTTGAATGCTGAAGCCGAAGCGCAAAAACAGCAAAAAGTCAGCGTTACCGATCTTTTGGTGCTGGCTGTGTCCCGCGCTTTGATGAAGCATCCTGAAGTGAATTCGTCCTGGCAGGGAGATTTCATTCGCCGTTACGGAGCGGCTCATGTCGCTGTTGCCGTTGCGATTCCCGATGGCCTGATCACGCCTGTGGTTCGTAATGCCAACCACCTCGGCGCGCGTGATATTGCTCGTGTGACCAAGGACCTTATCGACCGCGCGAAAAGCGGTGGTTTGAAACCGGATGAATATCAGAACGGAACGTTCTCGATTTCAAACCTCGGCATGATGGGTATCGAGCACTTCACAGCGATCATCAACCCCCCTCAGGCTGCAATTCTGGCTGTCGGCGCCACCATCCCGACACCATGGGTCAACGAAGCGGGTGCGGTGGAAGTTCAACCCCGGATGACCATGACCATGTCGTGCGATCACCGCGTGGTGGACGGCGCTGTTGGAGCTTCTTTCCTCCAGACGCTCGCGTCGTACCTGGAAGACCCCTTGCTGATCCTGTCCTAAGCTGTTAGTAGAAATAAAAGGGGTCTCGTGAGACCCCTTTCTGTGTCCGAATGGCCCTATAGTTAAATGGATATAACGGTCCCTTCCTAAGGGACAATTCTTGGTTCGATTCCAGGTGGGGCCGCCACTCAACACTTGCCTTCATTTCCGGCTCTCCCCGAATCGTAGTGGGTCCGACCCTGAATCTCTCTACCGGCACATATTTAAAACGGCTCTCCCCGAATCGTAGTGGGTCCGACCCTGAATCTCTCTACCGGCACATATTTAAAACC
>NZ_DASTAT010000068.1 GCF_035712445.1 Oligoflexus sp.
TGTTCACCGACGCCTTCGTTTCCCGCCAATCCCCCGGCAATTCCTGCCCTCCCTGCTTTCAGCCAGGTCTTCTAAACTATAAGAAGGCCTCACCACACCTTGGGAGCTGGGCGTGATCGAAATTCAGGATCTCCGTAAGGATTTTGCTCACGATGAAATCATCAAGGAACTGAATCTTGCCATTCAACCGGGCGAGACGCTGGGGCTTTGGGGTCGTCCGAAGACAGGCCTCACCACCTTGATGCACCTGATCGCCGGAATTTTGACGCCAACCACGGGTCGGGTTCTGATCGACGATCGGCATGCTGTGGTGGATCGCGCTTATGTCACCAAAGTTCTGGCCTATGTTCCCGAAAAACTGGCTTTGCCATCGGGCATGCGGGTTCGGGATATTCTGCATTTTGCGGCCAGTTTACGCGGCCTTTCGAATCCGCGTTACGTGGCGCAGAGCCTGAATGAGAAATTGCAGCTCGAAGACTGCTGGGACCTGCGTTTTGGTCATCTGCCGCCGAGTCTGCAAAAACTCGTCTGCGTGGCTCAGGCGCTTTTGCATGAACCCCGCATCCTTCTTCTGGATGAACCTTTGCAGCCCCGCGACAGCTGGCAAAAACAAAGGCTCATGTCCTGGCTGAAGGATCCGGCGCCGCATGCGATTCGCATCATCAGCAGTCACGTGCTCGATGATCTTACGCCTCTTTGCAGCCGTATCCTCGTTCTGCATGAAGGGCACATCACCCGCAGCTATGAGCCGGATCAATTGAAAACACCGAAGCAGCTACAGGCCGCACTGGAATGGAACGAGGAAAGCGGACGCCCATGAAGACTCTCTTCACACTCATCATGCGAGAATGCCAGGCGATCTTTCGCATTCGCTTCGTCCCGCTATGGGCCGCGCTCTGGCTTTTCTGCTTTGCCCTTTGGACCTTCTTCGGCGCGCGCTTCTTTGAAACGGGCGAAGCCAGTTTAAGAGGCCCGCTGCAGGTCATACCCTGGCTTCTGACCGCTCTGATGCCGCTGCTCGCGAGTCAGCTCTGGCATCCGGAAGCCCGTCCTGGCTATGAGCAATGGCTGCAGGCCTCGGGCCTTGGCGGCCTGAAACGCATTTCCGCGCAGTGCGTGGCGGGAAGCCTCGTGAGCCTTGTCCTGATCCTCGGCACCGTGCCGATGGCCTTGACCGTTCTTTTCATGGGTCCTTTGGATATTCGCATGTGGATATCCTCGCTTCTGGGGCTCTGGTGCTTCAGCGTCTGGCAGCTCGCTCTCAGCGGTCTTTTCATGCGCCTTTTCAAGCGCATCGGCACCGCGATCCTGGCCAGCGTGATTGTCCTTTCCCTTCTGCAGGCAATGGGCTCACCGGATCTTGTGGACCAGGTCACGCGCATGTTTTCCTTTATTCCCGGACATATCCTGAATGCCATCAGCCCGCTTTCCCATCTCGACACCATGAAGCGCGGCGTCGTCGATAATCGCAACCTCAGCTTTTTCATCGGCGGAACGCTCTGGCTCCTGGCCGCGCAGATCCTTCTGCAAAGAAAACAGCGGACTCTCTCGCTGCGTGGACAGTATGTTCCGCCCCGTGCCTTCTGGGTCCTGATGGACGCCTGGCTGATCGCCGGTTTGATCTTTGTCGCCTTGGCGCAAAAACAATTTCTGCGCTTTGACCTGAGCGATGAAAAACTCTATTCCCTCTCCGAGGGCAGCCGTTCTCTTTTGAATGCGGTTCATCAGCCCGTTTCGATCAAACTCTATTTTTCCCGCTCCCATCCTTTGATGGAGCCCCTGCAAAGGATCCACGGCCACCGCATTCAGGAGCTGCTCGAAGCCTACGTGGCCTATGCGCCGGATAAATTGAAGGTCGAGGTGATCGATCCACGCCCGGACACTTCGATGGAAGCGGAAGCCCGCTGGGAAGGCCTGAAAGGACTTCGGACCACCAAGGGCGACCTTTACCTTGGCGCCGTGTTCACCCAGGGTCAGAAAACCTTGCGTGTGCCCTATTTTGATCCACGCAAGGAAACGCAGATCGAATATGAACTCTCCGAAGTTTTCGTGAAGCTCAATCAAACAGTCAAACCCGTGCTCGGCGTCATCACATCCCTGCCTATGGTCAGTGAACGCGATGATGATGGGCCCCGTCTGCGGCCGGACTGGGCTGTGATTGAAGCGCTGCGTGGGTTCTATCAGATCACCCGCCTGCCGGTCGATGTCCAGGAAATACCAGAGAATATCAGTTCGCTGATGGTGATCCATCCGAAGTCCATCACGGAGCTGACCGAATACGCGATCGATCAGTTCATCCTGCGCGGCGGGCATCTTGTGATCGCTGTCGATCCCTTCTGCGAAACTGAACTTTCGTATAATAATCCCGGCGGCGCCAACCCCCTTAAGATGAGCAGCACCCTGCCCAAGCTCTTTCCAGCCTGGGGCGTGGAGTTTGATCCAACACGGATGGTCGGGGATGCGGCGCGTTCAGGGCGGCAGATGACCCTGCAGAAAGTGGCGAACAATCCCTTTCACGTGAATCTGATCGGCAAGGATCTGAATCGCCAGCATCAGATCACGCGAACCATTCAGCAGGTGCTTTTCCCGGAACCGGGCTGGCTCGCTATCAAAGAACAGCCGGAGCGCAAGTGGGAAGCCTTGGTGCAGAGTTCCGATAAAAGCGGTCTGCTTTCCACCGAAGCCGCGGCCTATATGTCCCCGCAGCAGTTGACCCAACAGCTCAAGCCCGACGGCACCATGCGAACGATCGCCGGCATTCTTTCCGGACAATGGACGACGGCCTTCCCCGAAAAACCCGCGGGTTCGCCCATCGCCCGGCATCGGGAAAAAACCGAGCAGCCGAGCAGCATCGTAATTTTCGCCGATACGGATTTCCTGGCCGATCCGCATGCCGTGGAAAAACTTCAGGTCATGAGCCAGATGCTGATCCGCCCGCGCAATGACAATCTCAGTCTTCTGACCCATGCCGTGGAATTCCTGGGTGGCAATCGTGATCTGATCAGCATCCGAAGCGGCGGCAGCGTGAATCGACCTCTGACGAGGCTCGAAAGCTTCGAGGAGCAGTCGCGCCAGCCCTGGCTTGACGCCGAAGACAAGCTTTCAGCCCGCATCGCCGATATCGAAAGACAGATCGGTGACCTGCAGGTGCAGGAGGAAAACACCGCGAGCATCCTGTCCAAGGAACAGGAACGGCAGCTCCGGCGTCTGCGCGAAACCGAAGCGGGGCTTTGGACCGAGCGCCGTTTGGTGCGGGAAAAAGCCCGTTTTCAGCCCGACAACATCCGCCGCCTGATCGTGGCGCTGCACCTCGGCCTTCTGCCCTTTTTGATTGTCGCACTGGGTTTTCAAAGGAAGCTGCGCGAGGTGCGTGAAGTCCGTCGCGCGCTGCATCGGCTGAAGGTGTAAGAACCCTTCAGTTCATATAGGACTGAATGTTCGGCGCAATATCCAGGGGGTGCACGCCCAGATCCATGATCGCGCGCGGCCAGATCTCCTGCCAGGGCGTGTTGAAAAGCAGATTGAAGTCCAAAGGCTTCTGATACCACTGCCCTGATTTCAATTCCATATCGAGCTGCTTCGGCCCCCATCCGCAGTATCCAATGACAAAGCGATAAGGCAAAAGCGTTGCGCCTTTCGTCAGGCCGTGCGCCTGCACATGCTCGATATGCTGCACGAGCCCCTCGACCGCCTCTTCGGATGAGGAAACCCGCAGATCGCCCGAGGATGTGGTCGCGGCGATATCCCCGCCTTGATTATGAATGACAAGGCCCTGATTGCTGCCAATCGGCCCGCCCATCCATACGGGAACATGATTCGGAATCTGATAGCGGCTTTGGAAGACGACATCGCGCAGGTTGTTCGGCATGGGCCGATTCACGATGAAACCCAGGGCGCCGTCGGGATTATGCTGAATCAGAAGCACCACGGATTTTACGAAATGCGGATCCATAAGTCCGGGCAACGCGATCAAGAGCGAAGGCAGGTTCAACTGCTCAGCCATCAGGGGCGCTCCTCAAAAAATAGAAGGAAAGAGCTTAAACCTCCAGGCTAAACGCTTTAAGGTTCAAGGTCAAAAGAAAACCCCAGGCCAAAAAATGCTTAAAAATAAAGGCGGAGGGTGAGCATGCGGCCCTGCTCGCGACTATCAAGGCGTACGCCCTCTTTTTCCTGACTCCAGTTGTGATCATAGAGGCTATAGATGAAGCGGACGTTATAGATTTCCAGAAAGGCGCCGTATTCGATATTGGAAGCTTTGGCTTTCTCCGCGTCGCTGAGCTGCGGCTTGAACGACAGATACTGACCCTCGGCGCCCAGGAACCTCAGGAAGTAAAGAGCCATCTCTCCACCGTAGTAGGTCCCGCTGGTGCTTGCGAAGGGCGAATCAGCAAAGCCCGAGCTGCGATTGAATTTGCCTATTTTGCCGACCAGAAACGAATCCTGTTCGTTGGCACCGAAGATCCTGAGGTTGACGCCGCTCAGTTGGGTTTTGTCCGTCCCGGTGGCGAGCGCAGGAAAGGCCGCAGGCGTGAGCGTCTGCTGCTCCACCATGAAGCGATTGATGAAACTCGCTTCGATGCCCAGGTCGATGTCGAGAGTGCGAAGGCCGGTCGTGGATGAAACGAGGTTGGTGAACCAGAACTGCAGGCGGCCGTGCTCTTTTTTGTGTTCCGTTTCACTCGTCGCCCAGGTGCTGTCCTGAAAATCGGCGGCATCGCCATACCTGAAGAGGCTTAATCCGCGGCTTTGACCATACTGAAGACTCAGCTCTGGAGCAAATTTGTCCTTCTTCGGGTCAGAGAACATCGCGAGCCAAACGTCCATCATTTTCATGCGCTCTTTGATGCGCAGCCATTCCGTCAAGGTCCAGCGCGTGGATTTCCGTTCCTCCTGCACGTCCTCGATGTACGTGACGACCCGCTTACCCTGCGCATGGAGCGAAACAGCCCAGGTCGACATCAGCAAAATGGACAAGAGGTAAGTTTTTCGAAAGCTCACTGTTCCACTCCTCCGGGACATACATATCTGCCCCAGACGCGTGATCGGCCGCGTTTGGAAAATCTTCAAAAAAAACTGCCTTTGCGCTGTTATTACAGGAAATTAAAAACGGCAAATCCTTGACAGGCGCGTGCCTCCTGGCCGACTTCGCCCAAGACCCACAGAAAGCGCGTAGTCATTGGCAATTTCAACTTGCCTCTTGCGTTCAGGCTGGGCATAAAAGTCTCTCCTTGTCCCTCATAATTGTAAGAGTCCGCGCTAAGCCTTTTCTTTGTTGCAGCACAGGAGGTCGGTTTTGGTAGTTACTTTGATTTACGGGTCAGCGGTCCTGGCTATGTTAACCGCCGCTTTTTACGCCCAGCGCGTACGTTCCGTTCCCATCGAAGGCGACAACGCGCAGCAGGTGGCCAAGTTCAATGAAATCTCGGGCGCCATCGCCGAAGGGGCCATGGCCTTTCTTTCGCGTGAGTACCGCTACGTTGCAGGGTTTGTCGTCCTCTTCGCCGTGCTGATGCTTCTTCTCCTCGACAATGCCAGCACGGATATCCACGAGGGTGTGTTCAGCGCGATCGCCTTTCTGCTCGGTGCCGTGACCTCCAGTCTGTCGGCGTTCCTGGGTATGAAGATCGCGACCCTGGGCAACGTGCGCACGACGATTCGCGCGCGCAAGGGTTTGTCCGAAGCGTTCAAGGTCGCGTTTGAATCCGGCTCGGTGATGGGCTTTGGCCTTGTGGGTCTGGCCCTTCTCGGTCTGATGAGCATCTGCCTCGTCTTCGGCCAGTTCATTCACGAACAGGAACTTTTGATGGAAATGGTCGCCGGTTTTGGTCTCGGTGGATCCTCCGTCGCTCTTTTCGGCCGCGTCGGCGGCGGGATTTATACAAAAGCTGCAGACGTGGGCGCTGACCTTGTGGGAAAAGTCGAGCAGGGCATTCCTGAAGATGACCCCCGTAACCCAGCCGTTATCGCTGACAACGTCGGTGACAACGTCGGTGACATCGCCGGCATGGGCGCTGACCTTTTCGGTTCCTGCGCGGAAGCCACCTGCGCGGCTCTTCTGATCGGCGCAACTTCGGCCGCCATCGTCGGAACGCAGAGTGCCCTCTACTATCCGATTATTATTTCCGCCGTGGGTATTCCCGTCTGTCTTCTGACGGCTCTCTTTGCTCGTTTGAAGTCCGATGCAACATCGGCGGAACCAGCCTTGAAGAAACAGCTCTGGGTCTCGACCATTCTGATGTCGATCGCCATGATCTTCGTCACCAAGGCAGCCATGGTGGAAACTTTTGAAATCCACGGCCAAACCATCACCAACACCGGCGTTCTCGTCTCGCTGCTGTCGGGACTTTGGGCCGGTCTTCTGATCGGTATCGTGACCGAATTCTACACCTCGCACGCGTACAAACCCGTGCGTGAAGTCGCCGACGCGTCGCAGTCCGGTCCCGCTACCAACATCATTTATGGTCTGGCACTCGGTTACAAATCCTCGGTCATCCCTGTGATCGCCATCGCCATCACCGTTTACGTGTCGTGGACCCTCGCGGGCATGTATGGTATCGCGATCGCCGCCCTCGGCATGATTTCCACCATCGCCACGGGTTTGACCATTGATGCCTATGGTCCTGTGTCGGATAACGCGGGTGGTATCGCGGAAATGGCGGAACTCGGTCCAGAAGTGCGTCGCCGCACCGACCTTCTCGATGCAGCCGGCAACACCACAGCAGCCATCGGTAAAGGCTTTGCGATCGGTTCAGCAGTTCTGACCGCACTGGCCCTCTTCTCGGCCTTCCTCGTGCGTTCCAACATGTACGCTTTGGATCTTCTGTCCCCACTCGTCTTCGCTGGTCTTTTGATCGGTGGTGTACTCCCCTTCCTTTTCACAGCTCAGACTATGAAAGGCGTGGGCATTGCCGCTTATGCGATGATCGACGAGGTGCGGCGTCAGTTCCGTGAGAAGCCAGGTATCCTGACCGGCAAGGATCGTCCTGATTATAAAACCTGCGTGGCGATTTCCACCGAAGCGGCCATCAAGCAGATGATTGCACCCGGTGTCCTCGTGCTCGCAACGCCTCTGGTCGTCGGTTACATCTTCGGCACCCAGGCTTTGGCAGGCGTGCTCGCCGGTTCTTTGGTCTCGGGCCTCGTGATGGCGCTGTCCGCATCGAACTCGGGCGGCGGCTGGGATAACGCGAAAAAATTCATCGAGACAGGCAAGCTCGGCGGCAAAGGTTCCGATGCGCACAAAGCCGCTGTCGTCGGTGATACCGTCGGCGATCCCTTCAAGGATACCTCGGGTCCTTCGATCAACATTCTGATGAAACTGATGGCCATTCTCAGCCTCGTGTTCGCACCCTTCTTCGTGCAGCACGGCGGCGTGATCCTCAAGTTCATCGGGAAATAAGTTTGGACTGAGACAAAATCAGAACACGAGCCTCCATTCCCTTCAGGATGGAGGCTTTCTCTTGCTAAGATAATGGCATGATGAACGATAGAGGCAGTCATGCACTGGCAAAACATCCCAGCCACAACTCTACTGCGGGACTATGGGGCCTGGATCATGCCACGCCTTGTCAGCAACAATCGCATCATCGGCCTGCTTGGACTCGCCGACTCGCCCTATCAACCGCTCCCGGACGCCCATGCCTGGATTCTGCGCCACACCGATGGCCGGATTCTTCAGATCATAGCCCAGGGTCCCAAGGAGATCGCCCTCGTCAATCATCCTGATTTTTGTCTCGATGACGCGCAGGTGGCTGCGATCTGCCGGCGTTTTCCAGGATCATGGGTCCTGATCTGCCACGAGGATCAATGCGAAAAATGGGAAACTGCAGCCCGGGTTCAGGGTTTCAAAGACGTGCCGCTGCTGGCCACGCGCCTTTATCAGGTCGTTCCAGACAAACTGCGGATCAAGCCCATGCCTTCCTCATTACGCCTGGAAGCCCTGCAGCGTTATGCCCCACAAATCGGTCGCTTTATTCAGGGCTTCATGCTCGATGTGCTGCAGCAAAAAATCGACGAGGATGAGGCGCGGCAAAGGTTTATCAAACGGGAATTCTTCGGCCTTTTCCAGGGTGATCAGCTGCTTTCAATCGCGGCCCTCACGCACCGCCTTATGAATGGCCGCTGCCTTTCCTATGTCTACACGCCACCCAAGCACCGTGGCCAGGACTATGCAGGGCTTACGGTTGAGCATCTCTGCCGCCGAATTTTTCAAAATCCTGAGATGAATCTGATTTTTTTGTATGCGGACGAATCCAATCCTTGCTCCAACCGGCTTTATCAAAAACTGGGTTTTGAAATGGTCTGCGTTTCCAGGACCTTTTAAAACCTATTCGTAGTTTCACCCAACATTTCTCGTACTTTTTCCTGCTTAAGGACAAAGCAGAACTCTTTAAATGCGCTTGAAATAAGGCATTCACGGAGTTATATCAGCCTCAAGTCTTGTAAATTTACTACAAGTTGAGGAGTCCAATATGCGCCATCTTCTCGTTCTACTCTGCGTCACGGGTTCATTGCAGGCGGCTCCTTTGTGGGTCTGTGACGGCGGGCAGTCGGAAATCAACTGGTCGCCCGAGACGGAATCGGTTCAGGTTCACCTGCGCACGCCGGAATCCTTGGCCACGGTCAGGGCTTCGATGGATCAGAAAGCCTGCGCCCGCGACTATTATTCACCGACCGGCGCGATGATCTGCTTGAAAAAAGATCTCTCGGATATGGTGCGCTGGCAGGATGATGGCCTTGTCATCGACAATCTGAAGCGTTGGAGTTTTGGCAATCAGCTGCAATTCCTTTCCGGCCAGTACCGGCCTTCTCTTGAACAAACCGAAGACGGCTGGGTTCTGCACCTGAACAATGCCGTCATGGTGAATAGCAAGACCCTGATTCAGTGGGATAACGGCCCCATTCCGCTGCAGGGCTGCGAAGAGGTCACTCCCTACCCAAAGTCCCAGGTTCGGATCCAGGTCCTGGGTGATCAGTATATGCGTGGGACACTCGTCAGCGCGCCCCTGCCCAAAGTGGCTGTCTATGCCGGCGACTGGCACGGCGGTCTGGTGCTCGGCGAGACGGATCAGGAAGGCAGCCTGACCCTGGACATGGAAGTCGGCGCGCATAATGTGAGCGTGATGAAACTCACATCAAGTCACTCCGCACTTTGGAATGACCCGCAGTCCTATACCGTAACCCAGCGGCGCGACAACGTCTTCCGTGTGCATGTGGCTCCAGTCACCGTTCGCCTTCTGAGTGCGACCTCCGTCCCTTACGGCAAGGCCGTTTACGTGACCGGCGAAGGTGAATATCTGGGCAACTGGCAGCGCGCCACCCGTCTCAATCTGCTTCCGGACGGTCGCTGGGAGCTTTTGAAAAATCTTCCGGTCGGCGCATCCTATAAACTTCTGGTCGCGGACTGGACCGACGCTTCCACCCTCTGGCTTGAAGGACAAAAAGTAAGCTGGCAGGCCGGTCCCAATCAGCAGATTCCGCCCCTCAAGGATTATTATGAGGTCGTGATCGAGGCGAGCCCGAGTTTTCTGTGAGAGCTGTGGGACGAAGATCCGCCTTCACTCTCTGTCCTCTATGACCCGCTCCAAAATTATGATACCATCCCGAAGCTGGTATGATTGATTAGGAGCGTGTATGTCCCGTCGCCTCATTTCACTATGTGCATGGCTCGCGTTGTTTTTTTCCCCAATCGCGGTCGCTCAGGACTCCAAAGACCTGAAAGCCAAAATCAAAACCACACAGGGTGATATCGAAATCAAACTCTTTGCCGACAAAGTGCCGCAAACAGTTTCGAACTTCTATAACCTCGCCAAAGAAGGTTTTTACAACGGCATCATCTTTCATCGCGTGATCCCGGGCTTTATGATCCAGACCGGCGACCCCAAGGGCGACGGCACGGGCGGCCCCGGTTATACGTTCCCTGATGAATTCCATAAGGACCTGAAACACGACAAGGCCGGCATCGTTTCGATGGCCAATGCCGGTCCCGACACCAACGGCAGTCAGTTTTTCATCACCGTGGCCCCGACGCCCCATCTCGATGGCAAGCACTCGGTCTTCGGCGAGGTCACAGCGGGCATGGACGTGGTCAATGCCATCGTGAACGCCAAGTCCAATGGTTCCAAGCCGGAAAAGGACATCAAGATCGTGAGCGTCGAGATCATCGGCGACTTCAAACCGGTCGAAGTGAAAAAGATCAAACAGATGACCGGCGAGGATCTGAAGAAGATGACCAGCGATTACGCCACCAAACTTCTGAAGAAGATTGCCGAGGTCCAGGACTACGGAAGCTTCCAGTCCATCAACCTGGTCGATTCCCGTTCCCGTGGCAGCCAGGCCCAGGTTTATTACAAGGCTGACTTCAGCAAGCGTAAAAACCTGCAGATCGTGATCATCGGCGATGTGAAGAACAATAAGTTCAGCATGCAGCAGTTTCAGTTTGCCGAAGTCGCGCCCCAGCTCTAACGCCCTGCAATCACTTCCTTCCCCTGTTTTTTTAAAGTGTTGACCCAAGGACTCCGATCGTGCTGAGCATTGAGAGGAGTCCTTCCATGAGAATCGGCACAGTCCTAAGTCTTCCCAATGATTACAGTCGCTTCGCCCGCATCAAGGATGCCGACGGCACCGGCTATACCGTCGATCCCAGTCTGCTGCCCAAAGGCGTGAAAGAAGGCAGTGATGTCGCCTACAAGGTCGAGATCTGGGGCAATGACAGCGGCCTCGTCTATGACGCCCAGGAAAAGTGATAGCAAACATGACGGATAAGTAGAAGGCCAGCATTTAACCTCCTGAGCATTTAGGTCGAAATACGCCTGGAGCGAAAGTTCTGGAAACTTGCAGAAAGGGATGGAGCTGTGCCTGCTAAGGATAAAACCACCAAGGTCGCGATTACAGCCCGAACCAAGGATGAAGGCGACATGCTGAGCCACGTGGCGCGGGCCTGTGGCTTTGAACAGCTTCAGGTTTTCAGCAGCCCTCGGGTGACGCTGGAAGTGGCCAAGCGCAACCAGTTCCAGCTCTTCATCACGCATCATGATTTCCCGGACATGAGCGGCCTGACCATGATCCAAACTCTGCGTTCCACCGGCAACTACGGTATCGAGCCGCACCTGTTCCTGGTCGATGCCCTGACTCCCGAGATCATGCTTGTCCTGGTGGAAAACAATATCCACCATATCCTGGCCAAGCCCTTTTCCGCCGATCGCACCCAACAAAAACTCGCCCACCTCTGGCAGGGCGAACTCAATATGACTCCTGCTGAGCAGGAATTCCGTGAAGCCCATGCCGCCATGAACTCGGGGCTCATGGAAATGGCCCAGGAACTGGCGATCAAAAATCTCAGGACCCACGGCCCCATGGAAAAACTTCTTCTGCTCCTGGGTGATGTCGAAACGAAGCTGAATCATCCCGTGGAAGCGCGGCGCTACTATGATGCCGCTCAGAAATTCAATCCCAAGTCCTCGTCCGCAGCCCAGAAGCTGGCCCAGACCTATATGCTGGAAAAGGATTTCGCGAAAGCTGCGGAGCTGATGAACGAATTGACCAAACTCAATCCTTTGAATATCGAGCTGCTCGCCAACGCCGGTCTTTCCAACTACGAAGTGGGGAACCTGGACGAGGCCAAGGACGCCATGTCCCGCCTGCAGGGACTCGACAAGGAACGCAAGGACGCCAGTGAAGTCCTGGCTCGGGTGGCGATCAAGGAAGGCGATTACGCGACGGCCATGAAGCAGCTGCAGGGCACCCATGATCAGAAGGAAGTGGTGCAGATGCTGAACAATGAAGGCGTGCGCCTTTCCCATGAAAATGAAATAGATGCCGCCATTGCCATGTACCTGAAGTGCATCGCGATTATCGGCGAAAACCCCTATATCTATGCGCTGCACTATAACCTGGGTCTGGCCTATAACAAACATCATGACAAGGCCAACGCGATCATCGCTTTCAAAAAATCTTTGGAACTCAAACCGGATTTTGAGAAAGCGGCCGGTGCCCTGAGCAAGCTGGAAGCAAAATCCGCCTGATCATTGAGCGCTGCATCAACAAAGAGATAAGGCGCGAGTGAGGCGAGCGGATTGGGCGTATGGGCCCATGAGCAGCGCAGCCGACTGAGTAACGCAGCCGACCGAGTAACGCAGCCGACCGAGTAACGCAGCATCTTTATTTATGCAGCCCTCAATGGGATCCGCTCAGCAGAAGACTGCGCGCGAGGCGCCAGAGATGGGTAAAGCCCACGAAGGCATGCAGCAGCCAAAAGAAAACCGCCAGCATCACAAAAGCCAGAAGCACGGCGACCTGCGGCCACCAGCGCTGACGGGGCCGCAGCTGATTCATGATGTGACTCAGGGCGGTGGTCTGCGGCTCGGGCGTATCCAAAAAACCGTAACGTGGCAGCTCGGCCAGGTCCTTCACATCCAGTCCGCCTTCCTTCTGAATCAGATCATCCAGAATTTCCAGCTCGTGGTGCACATCGACTTCCTCGCGATAGACGATGAAGGACGTGTCCGGCAGTGAAAAGCCATAGCGATGGCGCAGAAGAAGAAGCTGGGCCGCGTGGTGCCCAACCTCCAGAAGTTTGATTTCCCAGCGGTAGGCCTTGGCCACCGTCCGGGGATCCCTATGCTGAAAGCGGTACCAGGCCTCGAAAAAATCCTTGGGGATGGGACGCATGGCCTCTTCATTGAATTCATAGGCCAGCTGAAACATGCGGCGGCGAATGCCGAACTCATCCATCTGTGAGTGCAGCTCATCCTTCATCTGACGGCCGACTTCACGGGCCATCACCGCCGCCCGGCTGCGATCGCCGGTCAAACGGAAAATGAAGTCCACCAGATCCTCCTGCTGCTCATCGACGAAGCGGGCACTCGGATCTATGATGAGGGGCGAATCATTCATGCTTTGCGGCTCGGCTCCACTTTGACTTCAGTACCCACCCGCCACAGGAGGAAGAGGATCACCATATAAGGCGGCAGCACCCAGACGATTTCACGGTTGACGTCCTGCTCAATCATACCGAGGATTCTGAGAACCGGCATCAAAAGAGTTCCGATCATGTGGACCATCACATAACGCCTTAGAAAGAGCGTGCCCTTGACCGGCAGCTGCCAGCCGCGGCCTTGGATCAAAATTGCGAAAGCCCAGACCAGAAGAATGACATCAAAAGGCCAGAAAAGAAGCATATTCGCGTTATGGTGCAGGTCCTTGTGATCCGAAACGAACCAGGTGACCGGCATCAGAAAACCGATCAAGGCCCCGAAGCCCAAAAGGGGCAGACTCACGACGGCGAAGCTGCGATAGACGGTCGGGAGGAAATGGATCAGCTTGTTCCGCATGAAAAAGGCTATGCACAGCAGCGACAGCGGAAGACCGAAGACGACCAGGACCAGCATGAAGCTGAGGCCGGGATAGGATTCTGGCCTCGGGAATTCCACCAGCACCTTGGCTTCGCTCAGCATAGGCTGGCCTTCATTCTGCGTCTGCATGAAGACTTCGCGCATGTAAAGCGGATGGAACATACGCTCCCACAGCGTCATGAGCCGATCTATATTGCTGTTCATCGCGATATCAAGGAAGAGGTCCATGCCAGGCGTATAGCTATAACCTTCATAAACCATATCACGGAAAGTCTGGGGCGCATGATTCAGGTGCGTCTTCGCTTTCACGATGCCGCCCATCGCTTCATCCAGGTAATCGCGGATGCGCGTCGAGCAGTTATCAAAGAAATACTGATAGGCGTAGGTTCGATTTTCCGGTTTGGCGTTCCAGATCAGGCGTTCGAAGAGTTTAACCTTCTGCTCGCGGGTCAGGTAAATTTTATCTTCCCAAACCTTTCGGCCTTCAGCCTCATAGGAATCCATCACCGAGCGATAGGGATAGATGCCGAGCTGATAATTCAATATGCCTTTATAGAATTGCAGACCAAAGGTGATGGGATCTTTGAACGAAAAAATACCCCAGTTGAAAACGAGGTCGCGGCCCGAAACTTTGTCGTGCACACGCAGGGCCGTGTGCCCAAAGTTACTATAAATCAGGTTCCCGATATCCACCGTATGCAGATACACATCCACCTGATCCGGATCCGCCGGCATCTGGGTGAAGGAATACCCCGCCGCCTGACTCTGCACCGCGCTGAAAAGCCCAAACCAAAGAAGCAGTAGCCGCGCGAATCTCATCATTCCTGCTCTCCGGCCCGTTGCTTCCGGCGTTCTTCATTCTGCTTTTTCAGCTCCAGCCGCGAAATCCGCCGGGCCTTCGCCTCTTCATAGCGGCGTTTCTGATCATCGGTTTCCGGTTCAATAGGCGGCATCAGCGTGGGCCGCCCGTTGCTGTCCAGGGCCACCATGGTCACATATGCGGTCGCTGTTTGAAAGGATTCGCCGGTTCGCGGATTTTCCGCCATCACCTTCACCCCGACTTCGCAACTCGTCTTCCACACGTAATTGATCGAGGACTTCAGCGTCACGATCCATCCGAGTTTAATCGGGGCCAGGAAACTCAGGGCATCCACCGAAGCTGTGACGACCTGCCGATGACAATGCCTTTCCGCGCAGATGGCGGCGGCGATATCCACCCATGACATCACCACCCCACCAAAGACGGTGCCGATGGCATTGGTGTGCTGCGGCAGAACCATTTCCGTCATGATCGCTTCGCTTTCACAAGGCGAGCGACCGGACTCCAGCTTCAATTTGTTTCCCATGAACCTTTTTCCTTCGTTTCCCGCGGCGGATCGTTGGCCAGTCCTGCGTTGCCGGCCAGAATCGGTGATCCGACCAGAACCACCTGGTTCTTGCCGTGGCGCTTACTCTCGTACATACATTCATCAGCGAGGGCCAGCAATCGCTCTTTTTCCTGGGCGTGTTCCGGAAACGCCGCCACTCCAATGGATGCCGTCACATGCGCCGTGGCGCCGCCGCCTACGGAAAAGCCGGTATACTGTATCCGTTCCCGTATCCTT
The DNA here is from genome assembly GCF_035712445.1 of Oligoflexus sp. Lineage (NCBI taxonomy): Bacteria > Pseudomonadati > Bdellovibrionota > Oligoflexia > Oligoflexales > Oligoflexaceae > Oligoflexus > Oligoflexus sp. Next base: position 14,957 of record NZ_DASTAT010000068.1, read on the forward strand.
TGGGCGGTTTTGAGCCCGTTCCGCGCGTCCGACTCGATCAGAAGAATGACAAATTCGTCGCCTCCGTAGCGGAATACGAGGTCGACGTCCCGCAGGGTGCTTTTCAGAATCTGAGCCACTTCCCGCAGCACCTGGCTTCCGGCCAGATGTCCGTATTTATCATTGATGGGTTTGAAATCATCAAGGTCGATGAAGAGAAGACAGAACGCGGAATCATAACGCTGCGCGCGCTTGATTTCACGATCGATGGCCTGCTCCAGATAACGATGATTATAAAGGCCGGTGAGGTCGTCCATATTCAAAAGCGTCTGCGTTTCGGAAAACCGCGTGAGCCAGCGGCAGGTCGTCTGCAGCTGCTTGATCATGAAATCAAGGGCCAGTTCCGTGCTGTAATTCTGCGAATGATTGTCTTCGCCCTGGGCTTTGGGTTCCGTCCAGATCAGGGCATACCATTCACTGACGGGATCACCGAGCAAAGCAAAGCAAAGGCTCAGGCCGCCGGTATCCAGGTGATTGATGCCGGATCCGTAATCAGCCTCCTGCACGGGGATGCGCTTGAATTGAGCCACGACCTCATCCATCTGCGCCTTGGTCCACTCATGATGCATCTTGAGCCTGAGAGGGACCTTTTCTGCCCACAGTTCGTCGCCATTCCCATGCAGTTTCAGCAAGCTCAAATCCGAGATGCCGAAGTTATTCTGCAAAAGCTTCATGGTGCGCTTGACCATGCTCTCCAGATGCGTTTCGCGCCAGAGCGCTTCGCAACCCGCGACCATCTGGGTGAAAACCTCTTCCGAACTGCCGGGACTGACCGTAAAGCGTCGGATCGATTTGGGTTTGATCGCCACTCGTGATCTCCGTTTAGAAGGTAATCAAATACTCAGCTAAATAATGCCCGAATAGCAGGTAACCGACGGCTGCCAAAGAAAGAAAGGGGCCGAAGGGTAATTTCGTATCGAGATCCATCTTTCTTCTGACGATTATAACACCAAGACCGATGAAGGAGCCGAGTATGGATCCCCAAAAAATTGTGGTCAGGATGGATTGATAACCAAGCCAGCCACCGATCGCGGCCAGCAGTTTCATATCCCCCATGCCGAGCCCGTACTTTTTACGAACCACAAAATAGAGCCAGGCGACTGTATAAAGGCTGCCGCCGCCGACCAGAACGCCGATCAGCGCGCTCTTCCAATCCAGATCCGGATGCAGGTACACGACCAGGGGCGTGGCGAGTATCATGGGAAGACTCAGGACATCCGGAATAATCTGGTGTTCAAAGTCAATCACAGAACAGATGAGAAGAAGTGAAGTAAAGGTGAGCGCATGGAAGCAGCGGATCATCTCGGGCGAATCGATGACGAGGCCCGTGTCCCAGGAAATAACGAAGGGAAAGAGCCAGTAAATCGTGGGAAAAATCAGGGCTGTGAAGACTTCGACAAAAAGATACTGCGCGGAAATCCTGGCCCCGCAGCAACGGGCTTTGCCGCGAAGGAGCAGCCACGAAAGGATGGGAATATTATGCCAGAAAGGAATAGGCTGACCGCAGTTGGGACAGACGGATCGGGCTTCGGCAAAGAAAATCTTGCGGGGGATGCGGTAGATGCAGACGTTGTAAAAACTGCCCATCATGGCACCGAGTACAAAAAAGAGCCAGGTCAGTGGGCTTTGCAGGTGCGCGGACACTTCCAGGAAAAATCGGAGCATAGGCCTTCCTTGGGGAATGGAGAGAGAGCGGTGCCGGTCAACTTGCTGGCCGCGTCCATTATAGTCTCTCCACTTCGAATTATAAAATTATTAAAGAAGGGCCCCTAGGCCCCCAGGGACAATTGTTCGGGACTGTGACCCACCCACCAGAAGGCCTGGGGCAGGTAAAGGGTGAGAATGAAGGCCGCAAAAGGCCGCGTCTCAGGCCCTTTGCGCAAGGCTATCGTCACCCGCCCACCGATGCGTTCCATAAAACTCTGCACCGCATCCATACCCACGCCACGGCCGGAAATATCCGTCACCGCGGCCTTGGTGCTCAGGCCTGCTTTGAAAATGAGCGCGGCGATGGCTTCATCATCGCCCTTCCAGGTCGGTGCAATCAGGCCTTTTTCCAGGGCGCGCGCATGAATCTGACCCAGATCAAGGCCGCGCCCATCATCAAAGCAGTCGAGCCGGAGCCACGGTCCTTCGATCTGTGCTTCGACGTGAATAAGGCCCTGCCGTGGCTTGCCTTTCTTCTCCCGCTCCTCGGATTCTTCCAGCCCATGGTCCAAAGCATTACGCAGAATATGTGTGAAAATGGCCTGCATCAACTGCTGGCCGGCTTCTGTCAGCATGATCCCGGGCGCTTCGACTTCCAATCGCGGCGGTTCTTTGCCCAGATCACGCGCTATGGAATCGAGGCCACGGCCCGCCTCGACGATGGCATGCCCCACATCAGCCGCGCAGTGGATGTAAAGGCTGCTTTCCAGATCCAAAACATCCTGGGCGGCGTCCGGCGGCAAATGATTCAAAGGAAGATTCGCGAGGAGCTTCAGGTTCCTGAGGACGAGCGCGCGTGGCAGGCGCACCCGATCCTCGTCATAATCCCAGCCCAGTTTCTGCTGACTCATGTTCTGATACCGATCCATGATATCGGTCACACGCGCGAATTTATCCTTGAGCGGCCCGAAATTCATGTCCAAAGAATGCTGGCGCAAAGTCGCGATTTCCTGCTCCAGATCATGGCTGGCGGCGGCGATCGCTTTGAGCTGCAGGGTGCGCGCGGAACCTTTTACCGTATGAATATTCATGAAAATCTGCCGAATGGCTTCCTTTCGATCCACCGGCCTATTGCCTTCCAGGCTTTGAACGAGGGTCCGGCTTTCTCCCAGATGATCGTTCATGCGTTTCAGGAAAGCTTTGAAGCGATCTTCGGGAATATTGAGCAGCTCATGCATGATGCGCATGTCCTCTTCATTCTGCTGCGTCTGATCCCGCAAAAGCCTGACTTCCGTCATATCGCGAACGCACACGAGCATCTTTTCAATCCGTCCCTGCGCATCCAACACCGGGGACCAGTCGATTTCAAAGACGCGCTCCTGGTTGTTGATATGAAATGAAAGTTCATGAGGGAGCAAAGCCTGATTCAGATCGAAGGCTATGCTTTCTTCACCAAGGCAGGCCACCAGGGCTTGAATGATTTGATCTTTGGCATCGCTGCTTAAGCGCACAGCCTGGTCAAGGACCTCACGGAAATCATGGGACGCGATCGACTTTTCAAAATTGCGCTCCATATAACGCGAATGATCGTGGCCCAATTTCAAATCGGCATTGCGAATCGTCAGAATACCCTGCTGAATCGTATCCAGTATGGATTGAATATCGCGGGTCTGCCGTTTGACCTCCTGCTCAAGTTCCCGGCGCGAGCGCGAGGCCGCACGGTAGGCTTCCGCGAAGCGTTTGCCGAGCATGCCGCCCTGCATCATGATAAAGCCGACCTCCGCCCAGGCGATCACGCCCAGATCCATCCGATACTTGGAACCCGCAAAGGCATCATGAATGCCGGCGAGTCCGAGCATGACAATGCCGCCCAGGACCCAGCGAAATTTAGGATCCTGACGCGCGGTGACCGCACAACGCCAGAAGATATAGCTGACAAAAATCGTCAGGACCGGAAGAAAGATAAGGTTATAGAGTCGGGACACGAAAGACAGCGGCGTGAAGAGGAGCAGGGCAATCAGGACCGTGGGAATCCCAAGGACATAACGCGCGCTCGGATGCCGAACTGAAGGAAAATGCACCGAGATGAAACCATAGAATGCGAGCGGCCCGATCACATGCGGCAGATAAATCATCCAGGTTCGGACGAGTGTCAGAGCATACGAAGGCTCCGGCCAAAGAAGGGCCATGATACCCCGAAACGAAGCGGTATGAGCGGCGATGGCCAGACACTGAATCGCCAGCCAAAGCGCCGATGGATCGCTGCGGCGCTGCTGAAAAATAAGGAGATGATAGAAAGCGATAATGAGCATGGCCCCGATCAAAAGCGAGAGCTGCACGGTTTCGCCGGTCAGAGCGGATTGAAAATTCTGCGCGAGACCAAGCCGCGGCGTCACGCGCAGACCGGCCTTGGCCACAGCTTCATTCGCCACCTGAATCACGAGTATGTAATCCGTGCGCGTGACGTCAAGCGGCAGCGGGATCACATCATTCCGCAGCACAATATCGCTGTGAATGGGACTGGCTTCCTGCCAGCCGAGTTGAAAGATCAGGCGATCCGGTCCTGGATCGTTCAGAGGTTTCCAAAACACGCGATAAGCGCTGTGAACGGAATTCAAATTCAGCGAAAGGCCCGCAATCGGAGGCACGTTGCGCAAGACCAAGCCATAAGTACCTAGACTCCGAGCCTCCTGCCAGAGTGGACTCCAGGGGTTCAAAGGCGTGGGGTTCCATGAACCAGGAACTTTTATCACCCCGGCCTCGACCAGCTCCTGACTGGACAGCAGCTGTCCTTTCTGAAAGGCCCACTCGCCACTTAATTCCAAAGCCGGGCAGCCGGACGATGGATCCTGGCAGAATGTTTCAAGATTACGCTCAGGAATGGCCCCGAAAACCTGAGTCACAAGACCCGAGCAAATCACAAAAATCACCCACAAGCCCGATCTTAGGTACGGCATGTTTTTTCGCGCCTCATAGGAGTTTGCAGTTATTGTACGGCCCCTGTGGTTTCCCGTCAGCTCATCATTTCCTTTCCGGCTTTGTTAGGGTACATAACGTTCTTCAAACCCTTTTTTTTGGGAGTTTCGCTATGAAATGGCTCCTCGTTTTCGCCTCATTGTGGATGTTTTCCGGCGCCGCACAAAGCCAGGAATCCCGAGTCCCGCCTTACTTTGGCGCTATCAAATTACAAAGTTATGATCGCTCCGACCTTTTTTTGGTCCAGCAGAATTTCCGCGGAACCTTCCAGGCTCCTGGCTTTGGCACCATCAGCCCCGATGGTCAGTGGCTGATCGTCCCGGGCCTTGCGGACCTCAACCTTGTGTCCCTTGAGTCGGTGAACTTTCGCGGCTATTACCTGACTCAGGAAGGCGATCGCGTGATCTTGCGGCAGGATGATCGCTCACCTGATCTCCGCCGCCGGGCCACCTTCCGTCGTTCCACCGCCAATACCTTTGCCGGAACTGTCACCTTCGAAGCTCTGGCCACTCCCGGCTTTTTCCTGTCCCGCGTGAATGAGACGAGCGATGCTGTTCTGAAAAAACTCGTCACGATCGACGAACTGAAAGCCGCCAGCTTTGTCGAACTCCTGCCCCAGGGTGGTCGTCCGACAACCGGTGGATCCCGTCCCGCCACGCAAACCGTCTTCGAATCGCTCTGGTTCCCCGGCCATGTCCTGCGCGTCTTCGGTGAAGATGTCCGCGTTGTTCCCCGGCAGGACGTGAATCCCAAAATCGAGGCGGCCTTTATTCAACGCCCCGGCCTCGCCGGAACAGGCACGGTATCTTTGGAATCCGTGAGCAAACCTGGATATTACATGCGCGCCCTCCAGGGACGTATTCGCATCGAGGCGCTCAGTCCCGATGAGAACTGGCGCAAGGATGCATCATTTGTCAAAGTCACGGGTCTTGCTGCGTCCAACGGCGTTTCCTTTCAGTCCCTCGTCACACCTTCCTTCTACATAGGCGTCACAGGCTTTTATGAAGTGTATCTCACCTTCATTTCCAATGACGTCGACAAGAAACTGGTGACATTTTTTGAAACAGCCCCCTGAACCAGGTTAGACTTTTCTCATGGAAGCCGCGCTCATCCCTGGGAGATCGCAACGCCATGAGAAAATTTTTCCGGTGCTGCCTCATCGTTTTGTGTCTCCAATCCATGGTTCTGAACGAGGCCCAGGCCGCAAGGGATGCCGCCCCGGTTGAAGCGGGGCGTTTGCGTCCGGGCGCATGGGATCCATCCGCCGCCAAAGCCCTGCAGCTCCGGGGAAGCTGGAATTTTTATCCCGGGGTATTTCTGGGGACGGAAAGGACAGCGAAGGATCAGTGGCCGACGGCCATGCCTTTGAATTTGCCGGGTTCATGGGCGAACACCACTCTGGGCAAAACCGGCTTCGGTACCTACATCGTCGAACTTCCCTCACTGCCTGGCGAACCCGGTCTTTACCTTGGTGGTTTTCCCCAGAACTATAGGCTCCTGGCCGGCACTCTCGATTTGAATAGGATCACGCCTCTTTTCAGCGGCGGCCTGACGGGAAAGACGGCAGACTCCACCCGCAATCAACTGAAGCGTGGCCTCGCGCCCCTGCCGGATTTCTGCCGTGAAGGCTGCTATCTCTTTTTGGAAGTTTCGGACTTTGTTTTGGCCAATGGCGCGTCCATCGGCGAGGCTCCGCTGCTCGATCATTATCCGCGCCTTCTCATCCAGGTTCGCTCGGACGTCTATATCGAATACCTCACCCTCGGCATGCTGGGCTTCGCGCTCTTCTTTAACCTCGGTCTTTACCTCCGGCATCGCGAGGATACGGGCAGTCTGATCCTGGTGGGTTTTGTCCTTCTGAACATCATACGCTACATGTATACGTATGCAGTCCCTGGTCAGTTTACGCAGGAACCGCTGCAGACTCTTGATACCTTGATCCGCAAAGCAGGCTATGCGTCGGCGCCTTTGATCAACATCTGCTTCGTCGCGTTCTTCCAGGTCAACTTCCCGGATTTTTTTGGAAAGCGTTTTCTGCGCCTCCAGATGATCGTCAGCATTCCTTTGGCCCTGATCATTATCGCCGGCTCCAGTCGCGTCATGGAACAGGCGATCTACATCGCCGTCGCGGTGTCCCTCATCTCCTTTCTATACTGCATCGTGCGCATGATCCAGGCTATGCTGGCCCGCACGGAAATGGCCTTTGTCTCGTTCATCGGACTTTGCGCCTATGCGATCGCGCTCTTCAACAGTTTCTTCATAGCCATCAATCTTTATGATGGCCCCTCATTTGTGAACTATGGCCTTCTCATTTTCATCTTCGTTCAAAGCCAGATCGTCGGCATGCGTTTCGCTCGCACGTTCCGTCTGATCAAGGAACTCAACAACAAACTCGTCGATCAGGAAAAAACCCGCACCGCCTTCTTTCATAATACGTCGCACGAACTGCGGACGCCTCTGAACGGCATCATCGGACACATCGACCTTCTGCAGCGCCAGGAGGCCGAGCAGCTGAGTTCAAAAGCTCAGGAAACGCTCAGAAAGTGCCTGCGTCTTGCCGAGGCCTTGAAAAATCAGGTCAATACCATCCTGGACCTGGCGCGTTCCAAGCGCGGCGAGCTCGAACTTCAGGTCAGCCGTATCGATGTGAATGGTCTGAAGCAGGAGGCCGATAGCCTCGCTGAAGGTCTCAATTTCAAATCCCAGCGCAGCCACTATCAATCGCAAATCATCATGAACGATGATCAGACCCACGCGATCAACGATCAGGAAAAAATCCTGACCATCCTCCGCAATCTGATCGGCAACGCCTTCAAATTCGGCGCCATGCATCGGGACAACGATGTCGCCTTACGTTTGATCCTGAACCGGGAAACTCTCATCATCGAGGTGGCCGATACCGGCATCGGCATTCCCATCACGGAAAGGCAGCGCATCTTTGAAGCCTTTACCCAGGTCACAAGCGATGCCAGGCGCCGCTATGAGGGAACCGGCCTTGGCCTTGCGATGGTGCATGATCTCGTCCGCTTCCTCGGCGGAACGATTGAACTCGAATCCACCGTGGATCAGGGTTCTCTTTTCCGCGTGATCCTTCCGCATCAGGCCGCGGCACTGCTGGAAAATCGTGTGGCTCGCCATCCGGCCGTTTCCAAACCCGCGCCGATTGCGCTTCCCGATGGGACGGATCCTGGGCCCATGGAAACAGCATCCTGGGACCATCTCAAAGCGCGTCAAGCGGCTCGAATTTTGGTGGTGGATGATAACGCGACCAACCGCGAGGTGATGTTTGAAATCCTCAAAAGCGCCAACTATGAAGTGATCCTGGCTGAGGGCGGCCAGGAGGCTCTGGAAAAAATGCGGCAGGAGGAATTTCAGCTCGTCCTTCTCGATCTCATGATGCCCGAGGTGTCAGGCGAAGATGTGATGAACACCATGAAAAAAGAGGGCCTGCTCGTCACCGTTCCCGTGATCCTGATCACAGCGCGCGCCAGTGATGAAGACCGAATCCTCGGCCTGACTCTGGGCGCCGACGATTATCTCGCCAAACCCATTCTGTCCCAGGAGCTGCTTCTTCGCGTGCGAAACCTCCTGGAACGCAATCAGTATGTCAGAACTCAAAAAGAGCATGACGTCGTTGAAAAAATGCTCTTCGCGGCGCAGAACACCGAACGCGACGCCAGCCATCACGCTTTGCCACCGCACCTGAAGCTCGCGGATCTCTATACGCCAGCGGAAAACACCGGCGGCGACTGGTTCGGCTATGATTACCATGAAGCTTCAAAACGCCTTTACATCGGCCTCGGTGATGTCACAGGTCACGGCGTTCATTCCGCACTGGTCACGCTCGCCGTGGCCGGGGCCATTCGCGGCACCTGGCGTCTTTTGGAAGGTCGCGGCTCACTCTTCTCGATTGACGAGGCCCTTTACCTGATGCATCAAAGCGCCCAGGAAGCGGTGCGTTTTTCAGGCAAGCATGCCGAGAAAATGATGACCATGGTCTTTCTCGTTATTGACCTCGAACGTCGCGAACTGCATTACCTTAACGCCGGTCATCTGCCCATCTATATCCGGCAGGGCACGCAGCTAACCACCATGCTGCAGGCCTCAAGCCCCCTGGGCATCCACGATAGCGACGATTTCCAGCGCCGCACGCTCTCCCTCGAAGCGGATGCCATGGTCTTTGTCTTCTCGGATGGCCTTACAGAAAATCACGGGCCCGCCGGCGAACATCTCAAAAGCCGCGAACTGCAAAAAATCCTCGTCAACGCCAAGGACCCGAATCAACTCAAAGCCGCTCTCGTGGAAAAGACTCAAGCGCTCTGGGGCCAGACCCCTCTGGAGGATGATGTCAGCTTTGTCTGCCTTCAGGTCAGCTGATGGGTGGGGTTCTTTTTGGCCCCAAGATTTACTGTAGATCCCGATCTGCACCCGAATTTTCATACCTACGTCCGCAGCAAGGCGCCGTGGGTGCAGCTGCAGGCCGATCATCCCAAGTTCCAAGAGCTGCCTTTGCTTGACTGACCCCACCCTCGCAACACTACAAATCGACTTGCCATCAGGAGCGGACTCGTCCACATTGCGTGGGTGAGGACGGGAAAATCCGCCAGAAAAACTTTCGGCCCTTCTGTAAGAATAGTCAGGAACAACCCATGCATAGAGGGTATGTTCCCGCTGAGGGGCCAATATGATGGACTGCATCCCGCATATTCGCTCTCAAAAACCCCGGAAAATTATTATAAGGGAAGGGACCGGCCGCGAGTGCCGTCTCGTATCCCTCTGAGGAGTTTACTGTCGATGATCCAAGAGTTGACCCTTGAAAAACTGCAATGGCCCCAGCTTCTTGAGTATTTGGCTCAGGAAGCCCAGACGCTCGAAGGGCGCGATGCCTGCGCGCGACTGAAGCCGGAATTTGCAGCTGACGATATTGAAAAACGCTGGCAGGACGTTGTGCCCCTGCGTGACCTTCTCCGTTCCGGCTATCGGCCGCCGATTGGCGAGCTGCCCGAGATGCGTCCTATCTTCCGCGGGGCTCTGCTTGGTCAGATTCTGGACGGCGAGATGCTCTGGAACGTCTACGTGCTCCTGCAAACCGTGCGCAATGTGCATCAGTTCGCGGCCGACCGCATGGATCGCTGCCGCACTCTGACCCGCTTTCACCGCACGATTCATCCCCTGCCCAAACTGGCGCGAACCATCGAAAAAACCATATCCCCCGATGGGGAACTTCTCGATGATGCCTCGCCAGAACTCCAAAGGATTCGCGCGCAAAAACTTTCGATGCGTAAAAAAATCGAGCAGATGATCCGTCAGCTCCTGACCGATCAGCAGCTCGAACCTTATGTTCAGGATAAATTCTTCACCGTGCGTTCCGAACGCTACGTGGTGCCGATCCGCCTTGATGGGCGCGGCCGCGTGAAGGGCTATATTCATGATAGTTCGGATAGTGGCCAGACTCTGTATATCGAGCTGTCCGAAATCCGTCCGCTCAACGATGCTCTTCTGGAGCTGGAATCTGCGGAAAAAATCGAAATCCTGCGTATCTTCAAAGAACTGAGCATGCAGGTGGCCGCAGAGCTTGAAATACTGACGACCAATTATGAAGGCCTGATTGAACTCGATGTCCTCTGCGCCGAAGCCGGTCTTGCCGTGCGTTTGGATGCCGGCCAGGCTGTCCTTCGCAAAGATCCCGGCCTCCGACTTTCGTATGCCCGGCATCCGCTCCTCGCCCTTCAGGATGGTCCCAAGGCTGTGGCCAACTCCGTCTCGCTGGAGGACGGACAGATTTCCTTGATCGTTTCAGGTCCCAACGCCGGTGGTAAAACAGTGGTGCTGAAGACTGTGGGTCTGCTCCATCTGATGGCCAAATCCCGCCTGCTCGTTCCCTGCGATGAACATTCCGAACTTTATCTCTTCCGTAATATCTTCGTGGAAATCGGTGACGCTCAGAATCTGAGTGCGAACCTCTCCACCTTCTCGGGTCATCTGATGGGCCTCAAACCCATTCTGCAGAACTCGCGTCCTGACGACCTCGTGCTGCTTGATGAACTGGCTGTCGGCACCGAGCCTCAAACCGGCTGCGCGATCGGCCAGGCGGTTCTGGAAGAACTCGTCAACCGCCGCACGATCAACATTGTCACGACGCACTTTGATAACCTGAAGAGCCTCGCTGTCAATGATCAGCGTTTCCGCAACGGTTCGATGGAATTCTCCACCAAGAATCTGCAGCCGACCTATAAGCTGATCCTCGATCTTCCCGGTCAATCCTATGGTATCGAAGTCGCCGAGCATATCGGTCTGCCGAAGCATGTCATCGAACGGGCCAAGGATCTGCGCGGCCGTTCCAGCAGTCAGATGGATCAGATCCTGGAATCATGGCAGCTCCTGCGTGAAGAAGCCGAGCGTGAAAAGAAAAAATACGAGCAACTCAAACTCGAAATGGAAAGTCAGAAATTCCGTTGGGAGCAGGAGCGTGCGGCCCTCGCCAATGCCAAGGCGGATATCTCGGCCAAGATCAAAGCCCGCTATGAAGATCAGATCGACGATCTGAAACGCAGCTATAATGAAATCCTGGACGACATCAAACAGACCGTTCAGGAACAGAAAAAACTCAGTTCGGGACCGGAGGCGATCCGCGACGCACTGAAGGACAAACAGAAAAGGGCCGAGGGTATCGGTCGCGATCTGAGTGTGGGTCTCGACCGGCTGGCCAGTGAATTCCGCTCCTCCGTTGAGTTACCGGGTATACCGGCCGACATCACTCAGCTGAGCACTGGCAGTCGTGTTTACATTGTCTCGATGGGCAAGGAGGCCGTGGTCAGCAAAGTTCAGCCAACGCTCGAAGTGACCGCCGGTCTGCTCAAACTTCGTCCATCCCTTCAGGATCTGCGTATGCTGGTGGAAACGGCCGAAGCCAAAAAAACAAGCAAAGTCCGCGGCCCGGCGGCCACACCGGATAAGTCCCAGATTGGACTGGTGATTCCGACGCCGACCAACAGCCTTGATCTGCGCGGCATGGATACCGATACGGCTTTGGACCGCACATGGAGCTTCATCGACAAGGCCGTTCTGCGTGGCGAAAACTGGGTGATCCTGATTCACGGCCACGGCACCGATACGCTCAAGCGTGGGCTTAGAAAAGCACTGACCAAGGATGCTCCATACGCCCTGGACTTCAGACCCGGTGAGCCCGAAGAGGGCGGAGACGGCGTCACTGTCGTTCAATTGCGCCACTAAGATCAGCAAAGTCGCAGTGGTGAAATTTGCGGAAATTATGGTACGAATTGGTCGGGGACCTCGCAAGAACTCGCAATTCGGAGCATATCAGCTATGGCGAAGAGTAGTAGCAACAAGAAGACTTTGCAGTGGGAATTCGATCTGAGCCCTGCGGAAATCCTGGCCGATTACCGCGTGGCTCTGATGAGTCGCGAAGCCAGCCTGCTCGGCAGGAAGGAAGTTCTCTCGGGCAAAGCGAAGTTTGGCATCTTTGGTGATGGCAAGGAACTCGCACAGATCGCCATGGCTCGTGTTTTCGAGAAGGGCGACTGGCGTTCCGGCTACTACCGCGACCAGACCTTCATGTTTGCGCTCGGCGCCTTGACCATCAAGGAATTCTTCGCCCAGCTTTACGCCGATACCGATCTGGAACACGAACCACACTCCGGCGGCCGGCAGATGAATAGTCACTTTGCCAGCCGCTTTGTGAATCCAGACGGCAGCTGGAAAAGCCAGATGGCCCAGTACAACACCAGCGCCGATGCCTCGCCCACCGCGGCGCAGATGTCGCGCCTTCTCGGTCTGGGTTACGCCTCCAAACTTTACCGGCAATTTCCTGAGCTGGATAAGGACCAGAATTTTACCCGCAACGGAAACGAGATCGCCTTCGGTACGATCGGCAATGCCAGCACCTCCGAGGGTATATTCTGGGAAACCTTGAATGCCGCCGGTGTTCTTGAAGTCCCGCTGGTCATATCGGTTTGGGATGATGGTTACGGTATCTCCGTTCCGGGTCGTCTTCAGACCACGAAGGATTCCATTTCCAAAGTCTGCGCGGGCTTCGCCAAGGAAGACGGCACCAACGGTTACAATATAGCGGTGGTGAAAGGCTGGGATTATCCTGAGCTTTTGAAAGCCTATCGCGAAATTACCAAAACAGCTCGGGAGCAGCATATTCCGGGTCTCGTTCACGTCATCGAGATGTCGCAGCCTCAGGGCCACTCCACGAGCGGCAGTCATGAGCGTTATAAATCCAAGGATCGCCTGGCTTATGAGCAGTCGATCGACTGTCTCACGCGGATGCGCGATTGGATGATCCAGCATGGAATCAGCAACGCGAAAGATCTTGAGCATATGGAAGAAGAGATCCGTCGCGAGGTTCTCGCCCTCCGCAATGAAGCCTGGGAAGAGTACCAGGCGCCGATGCGCGTGGAGCGTGAGCAGCTCATCAAGCTCTTCGAAGATATCGAGAATGAAGGCGCGTCTCCTGGTTTTACCAAGATCAAGGAAGCCTTCCAGCGTTACCCTGCGATCACCCGCAAGTCCATACTCTCAAGCGCGCGTCGCGCAGCTTACATTCTGCGGGAGCGTGATACGGAAGCGGCGCTGGCTCTGCGTTCCTTCATCGCGCAATTCACCCAGGAAAACCGCCAGCGCTATAACAGCAAATCTTCTGTGGAAGGTTCGCGCTCGGCTTTGAATATCCCTGGCATCAACGCCAGCTATGAAGGATCGGTGGAAAAAGTTGATGGTCGTCTGATCATTCAGCGCTGCTTCGATCATCATCTGTCGCGTGATCCGCGCGTCTTCATCGTCGGCGAGGACGTGGGCAAGCTGGGTGGCGTGAACCTTGAATTCGAAGGCCTGAGCGATAAGCACGGCGATTTCCGGGTGACCGATACCGGGATTCGGGAAGCCACGATCTTTGGTCAAGGCATGGGCGCGGCTCTTCGTGGTTTGCGTCCTATCGTCGACATCCAGTACCTGGATTATCTTCTTTACTGCTTTCAGCTGATGTCCGATGACCTTGCCTCCCTTCACTACCGGACAGCCGGTGGTCAGGTCGCGCCGGTGATCATCCGCACCAAGGGTCATCGCCTGGAAGGGATCTGGCACACAGGTTCACCCATGGGCATGATCATTCACGGTATCCGCGGGATTCATGTCTGCGTGCCGCGGAACATGGTGCAGGCGGCGGGTATGTACAATACCCTACTGCAGACAGACGATGCAGCCCTGGTGGTCGAAGTTTTGAACGGCTATCGCGTGAAAGAGGATGTCCCCACCAATCTTGAAGACTTCCAGGTTCCGCTGGGTGTGCCGGAAATCCTGAAAAAAGGCCGGGATGTGACCGTCGTCAGCTACGGCGCGTGTATCAGCATTATCCGCGAAGCACTTCCCTTGCTCGATCAGATGGGCATCGATATCGAACTCATCGACGTCCAGACCCTTCTGCCCTTCGATCGCTTCGGCATGATCAAAGAATCCTTGGAAAACACCAACGCCCTTCTCGTCATCGACGAGGACGTCCCAGGCGGCGCCAGTGCCTTCATGCTGCAGCAGATCCTCGAAGTCCAGAAGGGATACGAATACCTCGACGCTCAACCGCGCACGCTGACCGCGCGTGAACATCGCAGTCCCTATGGATCAGACGGCGATTACTTCACCAAGCCCAGCGTCGAGGACGTGGTCGAGACTCTTTATGAAATGATGCGCGAGCGTGACCCGTCCCGCTTCCCGGACCTTGGTCTGCCGCTGCGCGGCTAAGCCCCAAAGTACAGTAACCCCGCCATGCCCATGGCGGGGCTTGCGAGCCTCAATGCCGACGACTCACAGAGCGGGCTCCTCCCCAAAGCCGACGACTCACAGAGCGGGCTCCCCAAAGCCGACGACTCATGCAAGTGGCTGCCCGCACTATTTGCTGGCCTTGGTAGTTTTCTTTTTCGTGGATTTTTTCTTCGCGGCTTTTTTCTTGGTACTCTTGGCTTTTGCGGACTTCGTGGTCTTCTTCTTCTTCGTGGATTTTTTTGCAGCCTTCTTCGTGGTCTTCTTCTTGGGCACCTTGCCGCCTTCTTTCCGAGCTTCTGACAGCCCGATGGCTATGGCCTGCTTGCGGCTCGTCACCTTTTTCCCCGAGCGTCCGCTTTTCAGCTGCCCCTTCTTTTTCTTCTTCATAGCCTTCTTCACAGAATCCTGGGCCTTCTTTCCGTAACGTGCCATCGCTAGTCTCCTTGAAGCATTATTTAATCATCTGCTCCAAGCAAAAATCATACCCAATCTCTGCCTAGCCACTCGCGCGTAAGGAATTATCATGAGGCGCTTCCAGCGTAAAAACCTGAGTCGTCCGACTCTTCCCACGCAGCGTGAACTCACCAAAAGGCCTAAGCCCCTTACTCTGTTCTCCTGCAGCCCGCTGAATATCAGCGCTGCAGAGCAGAAGCTGATCATGCTTGCTCGTCAAACCCTTAATACGCGCGGCTGTATTCACTGTATCACCCAGGACTGTACCAGACGCCCGCAGCGAAGGCCAATCCCTATGCGAAAAGCGGTCCCACCTTTTGCGACATTGACCTTATTGAATTGCTCCAAAGCCTTCAGCATGTGCTGCGCACAGACCAGCGTTTTCCCCGCCCCTTCCGATTCATGAGCCCCGAGCTCAAAAATCACCATGATCTCGTCGTTCAAATTCTCATACACATGCTTTTTCGTCAGCATCGTTCGATACAGCCCATAGGAATAAGGAAGCGTGGTCAAAGGCCCCAAACTGCGCCGTCTGCATCCCTTCGAAGAGGATGGGGA
The DNA here is from genome assembly GCF_035712445.1 of Oligoflexus sp. Taxonomy (NCBI): domain Bacteria; kingdom Pseudomonadati; phylum Bdellovibrionota; class Oligoflexia; order Oligoflexales; family Oligoflexaceae; genus Oligoflexus; species Oligoflexus sp. The sequence goes on from NZ_DASTAT010000068.1 coordinate 30,410, forward strand.
AGAGCGCACTGATTGAAATCGCCGCCAGCATCCCGGCTATCATCAAAAGGGTTCCCCGCAGCGCCTGAAAGTTCCGGGCCCGGAACGATGCCACGCCCAGCTCCTGGGCCAAGGCTGGATCCAGATGAAAGCTGCAGAGGGTGAAGATCGTACCCGGCACACCTAATAGAAAGAGCAGGGCGTGGGTGGGTTTCAGAGTGAACGAGGGATTGAACCATATCTTAACGAGCGACTTCACTGCTGGAATGAAAGTCCGTGGGCATAGACTCCTTCATGCATCGCGCGGGCATTCTTTCCCGTCCTTTAATATTTCGAAATACGGAGGGAAATGCTTTCCCAGGAAGCGTTCAGCCCTTTGCCGGCTGCCGATTTGAAAGCCTTTTATCATTTCCCCAAACCCAAAAATCCCGGCCGGGGAGGATTTCATTAAGACTTCGGCCCCGAAATGCCGAAATCATACCTGTCCGTCCCATTTCATTCAGGACCCGCATTATGATGACGTTCGCCTTTCCAAAACAGGACGAGGTTCAGGCCGAGCAGGGTTTTTCCCTGATTTCCGTTCTGATCATCATGGGGATCGTGCTGCTTGCCGTTCTCATGATCACGCAGTCGCGCGTCAATCAGCAAAGTGCCCAAAAAGCGATTAAATTGAAACAATCCTATACGGATGTGAACCAGGCTTTGATCAGCGACCTTGTCAGCCATGTTCACAGCACGATCAGCAGTGCCGCCCCTTGCATCAATCTCAGCGGCATCAACATCAATATGAATGGTCTGAACGTCAAGGAAAGCTCGGCTCCGGCCTATGTCTACACCACGAACATTCCGATGGCGGCCGGTTCCCCCGCGCTCCACACCGATGCCCGTGCGCGCTGCAGCAAACCGCGCCTGCCCGCCAATGCCACCAATGACGCGGATAATAGAGCCTACTTCTGCGTCCGACTGGGGAAAGACAGCAGCGCCCCCAAGGATTCCATCATGAACGCGGATATCGCCTTCGCCGAAGTGGCGATTGAACTCATAGATCTTCAAACGCAGAAGCCTATTTCCTGCGCCTCGTATGTCAGCAAGAAAACCGATCCCAAGGACGGTTCCGCGGGCATGGCTGTGACCATGGGCCTTTACTGGCAGGCAAAAGTGGGAACCCGCACGTCCTATTCCCAGAAAGCACTGAGCTACATCGCCAACCAGAACTGAAGCGTCGAGGAGAGTGGATCATGGCTGGAAAACGCAGGACAGTATCCAAGAGGAAGAATCAGAAGATTCCGAACGAATATATTCTGGTCGGCGTGGTAGGTGTGGTCGCTGCGTTTTTTGTTTACAGAAGCCACGGCACGGAGCCCACGCACATGGCGGCTGAAGCGCCCGTGCATTCATCCGAAAAAGGCACTCAGGTTCAGGTCCTGGCGAGCAACCAGCCGACTGTAGATGTGAAGAAATATCAGGAGGATCTGAATCGCGAGCGTGCGCAGTTCGCCCGGGCGCGCGAGCTGGGTTTGAAATCGCTCCCGCTCAAGAATCAGGGCGATACCATCACGATTCCCTTGTCCTTTGTGCCGGAAAAAGTCTGGTGCCAGGGTGGGGACCTCGATACGATGAAATACGCTTCCCGGAATGAACAGGCCAAGGATTTCATCATCACGCTCGAAGGCATCGACCGCGGCGGGAAAAATCCCTTCATGCGCACGAGCCTCGACGAACTGCAAAAAGGCCTCAACGCCAGCTTCACGATTCCCAGGCCCAAGGAAGCCACCTCCTATGGCGTTTATATCTGCTCTGACAGTCGGAAGGATAACAGCTGCCAGCGCAAGGGCATGCTGAGTCATGCGAAGTTAAGCGAGCAGCTTGCGGAGAATCCCGAGAGAGCCAGAGGAGAGGATCGCGTTTTCTTTTTCCAGAATCTCGTGATAGATGGCAAGACCGTGGAAGCCTATCGCACCGATGATCTGAGCAATGAATTTCAAAGGACCATCACGGGGCATCTGACCAAAAAAGGCCTCAGTGCCTCGGACGTGCAAAAGGCCATCAAAACGAATCTGACGCTCAAATCAGCGCCTGCGGATATTCGGAAGGACAGGATCGTTTTCAGTCTTCCCTATAACGATCCGCGCTGCATCCAGCCCAAGGGACGCTGATCATCGCCGGATCGCGAAGTGCTTGCGATCCTTGCTCACTTCCAGTTTGTCGGCCGTTTCCTGAATCGAAAACAGCTGGTATTCCACCGTCGCCCCAGCACTGCGCCGCGTGGGCTCCAAATACTGCTTGCAGCTCAAAGGTGCTCCGCTTTTCAAATCCTGCAGCTGGATCGAGACTTCAGCAAAGATCAACGGTGTCCGTAAAAAGCTGCCCTGCGGCGCTGTCACATCACGCTCCACATTCAAACAGAAATGAAAGCGCCCGCCCGTCCCCAGCACGGCCAGCGAGCAGCGGCTCAGAGCCGCCCCGGCAAAACCATGCGACGCCATAGTCCCTTGAAAAAGCTCATCCCACCGGCTAGCCGCTACGCCCGCCGGGGGCGCGGCCCGCACCTGACCTATACTTCCGGTATAAGTCCGAAGATAAAGATGCGACTGAAAATATTCCACCGGATCCGCGCAGGGCACAGCCCCATTGACGAGCTTACTGCGAATGAAACTGCTCAAAGCATCCTGCATGGCTTCCTGCAGCGGCAGATCCAGCTGCACGTCGGCCGCCGCCGGCCTTGTCGTTTTCGAAGGGGAACCCAGGATCAGAACGACGACAAGGGCCAGCACAGCTCCTAAAAGGACGCTGACCCGGGTGAAACCTTTGTCGCGTTGATCAAAATAGTGTCCCATAAAAACAAATATCGGCAGGTCCGACAGGGCGGCGCCGACTCTTTGTTTTAGGCTTTAATTCGGGGATTGTGCAGACTCTTTTACCAGGAAGCAGAATCAGGCTACATTATCACCACGACGGACGACCTTGGCGTCTTCCGCCTTCTCTGTCTCCTTGATGCCGAGCTGGTCCTTGATAATCTTCGCCGCCATGGGCCGGTGGAGGAGGAAGCCCTGGATCAGCTCGATGCCCATTTCTTTCAGGACAGCCGCTTCTTCCCAGGTTTCCACGCCTTCAGCCAGGATCGTGGTATTCAGAATCTTCGCCGCCGTCACGAGTCCGCGAACATAGGCCTGCTTCACGGGATCCTTATCGATCTCCTGAATCATGCCGCGATCGAACTTGATCACGTCGGGGCGAATCTTGATGATGCGTTCCAGGGACGAATAACCTTTCCCGAAGTCATCCGCAGCGATACCCATGTTGTGGCGTTCCAGGTGATCGCGGGATTTCAGCATCAGGTCCAGGTTATTGATGGCTTCCGATTCGGAAACCTCGAACATGCAGTGCGGAACTCCATCGAAGTGGAGTTTCAGTCGATCAATGTAATAAAGGTTCCGCGGCAGGATATTGACCATGAGCGTCCCCGGCAGAAGAGTCGCCTGTTTCGCCGCCTGCTTCATGCAGGCCTGGTCCAATTCCAAAGCCACATTCGTATACTTGGCCAGAGAGAAGAGCACATCCGGCCGCAGATACTTCGAATCAATACCGCTATCAAAACTGTTATGGCTCGCCACCGCATCCTGATTCACGCGGATCAGGGATTCAAAGCCAAAGATATGCTGCTTCAAAGGCGCGATGCTTTTCTGCTCCGCAGCTTTTTTCACAGTCTCCTGATCAATATTCTGCAGGTAGAAGACCGCCTGGTAATGCGCGGTGAGAAGATCATCCGACTGAATCAGCGTCTGCATCAGTTCACGTTGACGTTCACGGCCACGTTTCAGCTGCGCCTGCGCCATCTGCTTGCTGGCTTCCAGGCCATTATCCAAAATCTCATGCACGTCGATGCAGGGGTTGTTCAGCACACCGAAGAAACCGACGCCGAGGAGCGGAATGGACTGCACGCAGTCCGGGATGCGACGCTGACTGCGCGGCGCAAAGAGTTCCTGCCACATGGCGTTATTGATGGCATTGGTCAGGCGATCGGCGACTTTTTCCAAAGCGCCGGGATAAGGCAGACCACCCGTTTCACGCGAACGATTCATGAAAATAAGGTACGAATTGCTGGTGGCCGAGCGGCGGCACAGCACATCGCTTTCCCGGATGCAGCCCTGCACGCCCCATAGGTTGAAGAGCACATCATGCAGGACGCGCTTCATCTTATTATAGACGTCGATGCCATAGTCGACCGAGATCTTGTTGAAACCAGAGGCATCCAAGGTCAGGATCCCGAGCCCGCCGAAATTCTTCAGCATAGTGATGGGAATCTGCGGATTATAAAAAGGGATCACTGGGCTCCGCGCCTTCAGGCCCTCGGTGGGACTGCCTGAGAAGAAACTGGCGGTGGAGAGGATTTCATCATACTGATCTTTGGTAAGAATCGTCACGTGATCGGTGAAATTATCCGTCTCGCGAACCTGGCTCTCTTCTTCAAAACGCTTGTCACGGATCACCAGTACGGAAACCCGACGACCCAGAGCATTGAAAATATCAAGATTGGCTTCCCGGGGTATCCCTGGAGCCTCATCATCGGCGATCACAGCGGTGACTTCGGGGTGGTAACATTCGCGCAGGAAATTCGGGTCGCTCAGCTGAATAGACTTTGCTTTAACTCCGCGCTGGGCAAGATCTGCGTTGAGCTTCTTTGCGAGGTCAGTATGTTTAGTCGCAATCAGGATCATCTAACGACTTCCATGGCAATTCATAAGGGACGCTGAGCTAAGCCAATCAAATTCCCTATCGGCCCTGAATTTTAAAAGTTGAGACATAAAGCAGCTTTCGGGAGCCTGATAAAAAGGACAGTCATTTTCACTAGAAAAACCGGGAGGAAAGCTGGACATCATTTTTGAGGGATTGCATATTAGCCGCTGGGTAAGAATTGAGCCGGCTTTTTTGGGAGTTGATATGAAGGCTGAAGCATCGACGTTCGTTAGAAAACTGCGGCATGACGCCAGAAACCTGGGCAGGATCCTGGCCTTGCCCGAAAGCACGGACCCTCGGGTGCTGGACGCCGCCTTCGAGCTTTTGAGTGTGGGTGCCACCCGCGGGATTCAACTTTTTGGTGAACCGGATCATATCCTCGAAATCGCCAAACAGAATGGCATAGCGCTCCATAGTTATCGTCAGGGTCTGCGCTGGGCTCAGCCCTCGGATGCCGGACTGGTTCAGAACACGCGGGCTCATTTCGAAGCGCGCGCCGCGTCGCGTGGGAAACCTTTGCCGCCCGCTGAACTGGACGCTCTCAGTCATTCACCTCTGGAACAGGCCGCCTATCTCCTGGCAGAAGGCCAGGTCGATGCTGTGGTCGCCGGCTGTGTGGCCACCACGGCCGATGTGATACGCGCGGCTTTGCGAGGCGTGGGCTTATCCGAAGGCAATAGAACGGTGAGCGGATCCTTCGCCATGGTGCGCGAAAAATCTGACGAAGCGAAGCAGCACTTCATGTTTGCGGATTGCGGCGTGGTGATCGATCCAACCGCCGAGCAGCTGGTTGATATCGCGGCGGCCACGGTTTCCACATTTCAAGCCCTATTTCCCGGTGAAGAACCCGTGGTCGCGTTCCTCTCCTTTTCGACGAAGGGTTCGGCGCAGCATCCCGATGCCGAGAAAATGGCCACAGCCGCCGCTGCATTCCAGACTCGTTTTCCGCATATTGCCAGTGACGGCGAACTGCAATTCGACGCGGCTTTCGTGCCTGCCGTCGGACAGCGCAAGGCTCCAGGAAGCCGAGCCGCTGGTCGCGCCAACTGCTTTATTTTCCCCGATCTGAACGCCGGAAATATCGCCTACAAAATCACGCAAAGACTGGCCGGATTCGATGCCTATGGCCCCATTCTGCAGGGAACCGCGAAACCGTTCAGCGACCTGTCCCGAGGTGCCAGCTCCCATGACATTGCCGTCTCGGGCTTGATTGCAATGCTCAGGGCCAAGAGCTGAATTTTTCAAAGCATTCCCCGCGGGCTTGAGTCCGGGCTTCGGTCTTCCGATAAAGGATCCTGGTTAAGATGTCACCAGAAGGAAGAACCGGCCATGCTGTTTCCGCGACTTGCCATCTTTATGGGCTGCCTAAGCCTCGCGTCCTGCGAGCAGACGGCGCTGCGCGGGCAGGCTGAAAAGGCCAGCACAGTGGCCAGTGAAACCAAGGACAGCGGCGAGCCGGATGACGAGAAGGTCGATCCGCCCAACAATATCAGCGGCGCCTATCTGCATTGCGTGACCGAAAAAGAACCAACCGACAGCACGCCCGAGGCCCTGATCGGCTGTCGCTTCGACGACGCCGCGGGGAACCGGGTGTCCAGCACGGCAGTCGCTTCGGCTGTCACCTTTACCTACAAAGCTTTGAATAACCCTGATATTCAGGTCTATGCGAAGGCTCTGGTGAATGATGCGCGCTACGACGCGGCTTACCTTTTCTTCGGCCCCACCCGCGCGGCGCTGACGACAGCGATTCAAAACACGCAGGTGATGGTGCAGCTGAAGGGTGAAAGAACCACTGGCGGGGACCTTTTGCTCGGTGATCAGATTCGCGACATCGCCCGCGATAAAAATACCATTCCGGAAGCACCCAATAACGACTACAATCAAGTGCGTGACGACATCTTGATCGAGGCACAGCAGGGTCAGGTGACCCCGCCGCTGCCGTGAGGTCATGGACCTTAAGGGCCTCGTTCCTTCATGCTGACCATTGAACAGTTTCTTCTTCTCGTCTTTACGACGATCCTCATCCTTGGTCTTGGCCTTTACCTCTGGCTTCGGCGTCCGCCGCCGCCCGAGCGCTTGCCGCCAAGGCCGACGGTTCCGCCGGTTAAATATCCTGTCGTCACTCTGAAATGGATGGATGATATTCCGTTTCATGAGAGCGCCGTCCTGGGTCAACAAACACCGCAGTGGCGGGAACGCATGACGCAGGTTGGCAACACTTTGAAAAAATCGTCGGTGTCGCAGATTTATTTCCTGCACGGCACCTTCGTCGGCTCCGATCCGTTCAACGTGCTGCCGCCTTTCAAAAACCTGATGCCGTCCCTGGCCGAGCAATGGGAGCAGATCATCGAAGGCAAGATGAAACGCGCCGTCGATCGCCTGGCCCGCGACCTCGGCAATTTTCTGCCGGATTATGTCAGGCTCTTTCATGAGGCCACAGGCGGCGATATTCCCTGCCAGACCCTTCACTGGTCATCCGCCAATCATCACTGGGGCCGCCTTCAGGGGGCCCTGCGCCTGATCGAGGATCTGCATCAGCGTTTTCCCGAAGGTCCCGAGGGCCGCATACTTTTGATCGGTCATAGCCATGCGCGGCAGGTTTTTGCTCTTTTCACCCAGCTGCTCACCGATGGGCCCCTGGGCCAGGAGCTCTGGAAAGCGATCGACGAGGAGCAGCTCGGGACGACCGATCTTCCGCTCATCGCCCGCAGGCTCTCGCATGGGTATTATGATTTCGTGACCCTGGGCGGCCCTTTACGCTATCCCTTCGCGGGCACCGATCGCATGCGCTTTCTCCATCTCGTCAATCATCGCGGCAAAGGTGAACTTGCTGAAAATATGCTCAACCTGTGGACAACCGCAGGCGGTGATTACGTTCAGCAATGGGGCTGCCCGGGTTCGGACACCCTCGCGACGACGCATAAGGAGCGCGTGGTCAATCGTAAACTCGACGCGCTGCTCGGCAAGGGCATCGACACCCGTGTTTGGGTTCATACGGTCGCTAATAAATTACGAGTGGGTGATGTTGGACAGACGATCCTTGTGGATTACGGTGATCAGGGTGGCTTCAAAATTAACTGTATACCCACCGTTTTTGGTCATGGCATCTATACACGTTACCGCGTCATGCTTTTTAATATGGAATTAATCTGTCGTTATTTTTACGAGTGATATTCGGCAGTATACTGTGAGAGGGAGAAGGTCGGAGGGCAGCGTGAGGTTCTGCCCTTCAGAAGATTTAGGGGGACCTTATACAGGCCTTTAAGGATGGCTGCCGTTGACAGAGACTTTCGCCTCAAGACGCCCAGCCGTTTATAGCAGCTGAACAAATCAACGGGGGGAGAACGATAGTCCCATAATGCGAGTTTCGCGGCTGACATCATGGCGTCGGTCCAGGTGGCTTAAGAGTCACCACTTGACCGCTTTGGTTCGGCCCGTTATAAGGAGTACGAAATGCTACTACCTTACAGTTACCCCAGTTTTCGCTGTTCTTTTGGGGTAACTTCTTCCTCACCACCTACAAAAATCCAAACTCAACCCCATCCCCACATTTTCAGTTAGGGCTGTTTATTTGGAGGTCTTTCGTAGCGTTGACTACCTGTTAGCGTTCTCCCAAACCAGCTCATTTTCGTCAACGAGTGATAAATTCCAGGCGAACATTTTCGAGCGGGGTGAGCACATTGTTGGAAATCAATCGCTCAGCTTAAGCACATTTCATTTGCAATGGTTCAGGTAATATGATGTTCTTCATGAAACATGATCGACAGTTTTCGCCTCTTTCGCACGTTCTCACGGCAGAGGATCCTGTCTTTTTTCGCTAGGAAGCGGTAGGGCATGGTAAACGAGCAAGCACTGCTGGCAGATCTGGTGGATGCAATCAACGCATGGCTTTCGGGCAATAAGAGCCGAAGCCTTTCAAGCCTGTCGCGTCGCACAAACGTTGCTTATTCAACGATTCGGCGGATTGCGCAGAATGAAAGCGTTCCGCATCCCTATACGGCGCTTGCTATTGCGGAAGTGATCATGACCGTGCCCCAGCGCGTGGAGTTTCTGAAAAAGCATTTCCCGACCATCGGCAACCTGATGGATGAGTGCTATAGCGGAGCGATCCGTCGCGAGCCGAATGAGGAGTCCCTCCGCCGTTTCCTGCGCATGGAACCTCACAACCGCATCTTCAATATCGCGGCAACCCGTGCCGGCACGAATCGCAAAGCCGTCCTTCAGCTCGCCGGGCAGATGGGTCTGGATGCTGTGGACGAGATGCTGGACGCCGGTCTCCTGATTGAGACAGTGGACGGTCGACTCAAATACACCCACGACAGCTGGGCGCTCGGCAATGTCGATGATGCGCTCGATCAGATCCGTCATTCCATCGAGCATTTTCAGAAAAGTCTTGTTGGCTCCGAAGGTGCCAGTCTCATGCATGCGACTGGTGCGATCTCAAAAGAAATGGTCCCGCGCTTGAAAGAACTCGTTTTAAAGTTTATTAAAGACGTAAACGCCCTCAAAGACCTGCCCGATGCGGAAGGGGGCATCCATTTCTTTTGTGATATGATGTACTCACTTTATGATAGACAAGAGTGGGATACAAAACAGGAGCTTCTTGAATGAATAGGCTTATACTCGCGATTTTGTTGCTGTTTTCGTCTCTCAGCGCCACGCAAAGCTGGGCCTCTGGATCGAACACAGTGTTCCTGCCTGTTAAATCGCGTCAGTATTATGTGTCTCTCGCATCCGGTGAAAACCTTGGCAACTCTCAGCTTCAATCCTATATCGAGCGGGTTCAGACACGCGTTTATGTCGCTCGTGTCAGCGAGAGCGTTTGGGCGAAGGCTGCCTATTACGGCGTGAACGGCTATGATGTAACCCTTGATTTCGAAGGGCTGGAGTCGATCACCTTCCGTTATTATCCGAGCGTCGATGCCCTGATCGGTTTCACGTCGAGTGACAATCCCGTTATACTCAACTGCTCATACTAAGGACGCCATGCGCCTCCTCTTTGTTTGTCTCGGCAACATATGTCGCTCCCCTGCCGCGGAAACCGTGCTGCGGGAGTGGATCGAACGCGAGGGCCTGACCCACGCGCTCACCGTGGACTCGGCCGGGACCATTGATTACCACCTGGGTTCAGAACCTGATCCCAGGATGCGTAAGGCCCTGCGTGCGCGCGGATATTCCCAGTGGAGCCGCTGCCGCCAGGTCCAGTCTCAGGATTTTTTCGATTATGATGTGATTTTGGCGATGGATCAGCAGAATCTGCGTGATCTGCGGCGGATCTGTCCGAAGCCGGAGCTGATGAACAGGATCAAGCTCGCCGCGAGCTACTGCACCCGCCATGAGGTGACGGAAGTGCCCGACCCGTACTACGGCCAGGCTGCGGATTTTGAGCATGTCATAGATCTGGCTGAAGACTTCAGCGCGAACATCGTCGCGATGATCAAGCGGAAGGCTCCGCTTATTTGAAGGTTCCGAGCTGTGCATCACACATACCGGATGCTGTGCCGGCCGAAGCAAAGCCTGATCCATAATAGAACTGTGTGCCCACCGCCGGTCTTTGCGCGGAAGCAGGAAGGCTGCAGGTTCCATTCCCAACAGAATTGCCCGGACACGCGGCCACAGCCCAGCTGTATCCTTCCGTGCTTTTCAATTCGCATTCACTTTGGATCGTGGCCAGGGTCTGACCACTCAGGTCCTGGTACTGCGTGCAGTGCGAAAGCGCCCCACTGCGTGTGACACTGCAGGAGAAGGCCGAAGCCGACTTGCTGTTCGTGGAAGAGTCGCTATTGTTACAGCCCCAAAGCGGCAGCAGCATGGAAAAAGCCAAAGAACATTGAAGCAAGCGATTCATGGTTCACCCTCGGTGTGGAATGAATGTCTGTCCATGCGTTTATTTTATCATGCCGCGAATCGGCCTGAACGAGGCAGATACTGCCTTGCGACGGAAAATGGCAGCGAGTACAATCATCCCACTCGCCCAACAACCGGAGAATATGGCCATGCACGGAATAATTCTTATCATATTCGCGCTGCTGTCCTGGCCCTTCGTTCTGTCCGCAGCGACGCCAGACTCCAAAACCATGGTTTTCGAGATCGCCCTCAAACCGGAATCGGAGCTGCATAAAATCCTGACGACAGCGTTCCGGGATATTCTTCAGAAGCAGGGCTATGAGTTGCGAACCACCAGCCTGCCTCCGAAGCGCGGCCTGCGGGAACTCAAGTCGGGACGGGTGGATGGCAGCATCGGCCGCATTGGAAATCTCGCCAAACTCCTGGGATCTGACCAGCTCATCCGCCTGGATACACCCGTGGCCGTCTTTCCTATCTCACGCTGGTGCCGGAAGGATCTTGATAAGGCCGAACCCTCCATCACGCTGGCCACGCGACTCGGAACTCTGGTGCTTATGATGCTGAAGGATCACATGGATCTCCAGCGTGTGCGGCTTCAGGAGATCGGTCAGCAAAAGGGTATCGTTCAAATGATAAAATCAGCCCGACTCGACTGTATTCTCTCGAGCGAGCTGCTTTTGGAAGCGGATGGTATCACGTTGGCTGACTTAAAAGATTTTGAGCGCTTTGATCTGGTCACCTTCGAAGTCTATCCATGGATTCAAAAGCGCCATAAACAACTGAAGCCCATAATGGACTCCGAACTGAAGTCCTATCCATTCCCTGAAGACTTTCGAAAGAAGTATCTGGAGCAAAAGCCTGCCTGTGATGGAAAACTCAGTATTCTCTGCCCCGATGGGCTGATTTTCAAATCCAAAGTGGATTTAAGCTGACCCACCATTCAGCGGCGGCGACCCACCGAAAACGTGAAGCTCGCCTGCTGCCCCTCATCGTCCATGACCGTCAAGGTCAGAACATGATCGTCCTTATCCTGAAAGGTCATCAGAACCGACGTGCCTTCCGTCTGCTTGCCTTCAAAGGTCCAGAAATAACGAAACCCGTTCAAATTGATCCCGGGATTCGCGACAAAGTTATTCCGCGTGATCACAGTATACTGAATCACCCCGCCCTGGCTCACGGCGCCCAGGTCCACAATGGTTGGCAGGGCCTTCTCTGCAAACTGAGCGCTGCGTGAGCCGGCGCTGTTCAAAAGAACCTGCAGGGAATTTTCCGTTTCCTTCTCCTCGCCGACCACAGGTCCGCTTTGATTAAAGGAGTCAGCATCAAGAGCGACCGTGGTTTTCATCAGCGCCCGGCTGTTGTCGATATGCCGCGCGCCCAGGGAATGCGCCATCTCATGAGCGATCACATGCACAAGCTTGGTTTTGATATCCTGCACGCTGCCCTGATCCTTCAGATCGCGGGAATAGATGAAAAGGGTATCGTTCCCCACGCGATTGCCGATATCCAGGGGCGCGATCCCGACCACGCGGGCCCGTCCTGTGAAATTACTGCCGCCGATATGAACGCGATTGAAAACATCCGCGATGGGTCTTGTGGTGGTGAGTTTGATATCCACATCAGGAAAGAGCGGGATAAGGTTCTGAACCAGAAAGAGCTTCAGACTCTCTCTATCCTCTTTCGATCCAATATCCGAAGCCGCGAATGGTGGAATCACGACCTGATTCACACCCGCATTGCGGACGATAAAGGATTCATTCGCCGTCACGGTCGCCCCTTCGAAGTCGAGCCAGAAGATACTATTGAAGCGACCCGAACCGATGAAACTTTTCTCGTTCATCTCAAAGGGTCGAAGCGCAGCATCCGCGAGTCCAACCTGATCCTCGGAAGGCCAGGCGATCCGCTTGGGACCTTCATCGACGGACGATTCCTCTTTGGGTGTCCCGCAGGCATTCAGAAAAAAACCCAAGGAAAAAAGGACGGAAAAATGAATTGATATTGCGCGCAGCATGGGGAAGTTCCTTCGCTGAAAATACTTTCCGCTCTTATAGCGCAATGCGCTGGTAAGTCAATAGTGCCATGACTTACAGCGTAAGCCGCGCAAGCTCGAACAAGATCACTTGCCAAACAAGGAGGCACGCGCTAAGACCACCGCAGGTTTTCCAAAAATTCATCCAAGAGGACGTCACATGATACGACTTCATGCCTGCTGTGCGTATTTTTTATGGGCCCTGAGCCTTCTGTCGTTCACGGCAGAATACTCCGCGGCTCATGCCAAGGTTTGGAATGTTCCCGCCTCATCCCGCCTGGAATTCGATGCCCAGGAGGCTCTTCTGCGCGCGCAGCCGGGTGATACCGTCCTGCTCCCTGCCGGGCGCTTTGCCATGAATCAGGAGCTGAGCATCACGACGCCTTTCGTCACGTTGAAAGGCGCGGGCATGAATGCCACGACACTCATTTATGGGGAAAATGCCGGTGGTCCACAGGCCATCATTTCCTATGCTGATCACACTGTCGTCGAGGACCTGGGTATTCTGGATCATCCGGGCGATGGCGTGAAAATTATTGGGGCCGACGGGGCCACCATTCGTCGCGTCCGGGTGGAATGGACCAAACGCGGCACCGTGGAAAACGGCGCCTATGGCCTTTATCCGGTCGAATCGCACAATGTTCTGGTGGAAGACAATGTCGTGATCGGAGCATCAGATGCCGGTGTTTATGTCGGTCAGTCCGATAACATAGTCGTAAGGCGCAACCGCGTGGAATACAACGTCGCCGGGATTGAGATTGAAAATTCCCAGCGTGCCGATGTTTATGACAACGTGGCGACCAACAACACCGGCGGCGTCCTCGTCTTCAACCTGCCGAACCTGATGGTGCAGGGCGGTCGGGGTACACGCGTCTATCAAAACTTTATCTATGAAAACAACTACAAGAATTTCGCGCCCCAAGGCAACAGCGTGTCCACCGTTCCCCAAGGCACCGGGATTCTGGTCATGGGCAACGATGATGTCGAGATCTTTCGCAACACTATCGAACGGCACAACACCACCAGCATAGCCGTGGTGAGTTTTCACATCACCCAACGCGCGGTCGAAGACCCTCGCTACGATGCTCTTCCTGAACATATCTGGATTCATGACAACGTCCTGCGCAAGGCCGGAGGTCTGGCTCTGATCGGCGGCAATCAGCTCGGATTGGTCGCGGCCGCTCTCAGCTTTCCGCACCGCGTTCCGCATATCACCTATGATGGCATCGGCCAGCCCGATGGCCAGGGCGGATTTTTACCAGCCGCTCTTGAGGGCGATCAGCGCATCTGTCTCGGCGAGAATGATCACGATGGAGGCGATAAAGCCTATTTCGGGAATATGCAGCTCTGGAAGCAGCGCTGGTGGTCCCCTGTTCCGGGTGAAATGGATCGCAGCCTCGCTCCGCATAACTGCAATTTTACCGCCTTCGCAGGCGTGCAGCTGGCCCCTCTTCCGCCGCTCCCTCTGCCGGATCCCAAGGAACCCACGGACGACGATATTCAAAGACTCTGCGATAGCAATAAGGATGGCATCAATTGGGATGCGGCCCTGACTGTGAATTGTCCGAGTTTAAACAGCTATCATCTTTTCACCGATCCGCGCGATCCTCTTTCCAAACCACAGGACGGCGGTTTTCCTTATGATCTGACCACCCCGCTTTTCTCGGATTACGCCAGCAAAGATCGCGTTCTCTTCCTGCCGCCTGGCACCAGTGCCGACTATCATCCAACCCAGGCTTTCGCTCTGCCTGTGGGCGCTGTGATCGCAAAAACCTTTTATTTCCCTGCTGACCTCAGAAATCCGAGCGGCCCGAAAAAAATCGTGGAAACCCGCCTGCTGATTCATCGCGAAAAAGGCTGGATCGGGCTCGCGTATCAATGGAATGAAGATCAGTCCGAAGCGAAGCTGATTCGCGGTGGTGCCGCTGTCAATGTTCAATGGCTGGATACCCAGGGTCAGGCACGCGCCAATGCTTATCGCATTCCGAACATGGCCCAATGCGTCGGCTGTCATCTGAATGGAGCACCTATTGGAGTCAAGGCTGGCTATCTGAATAAAGGAGATCAGCTGCAGGATCTCATCAAAAAAGGGCGACTGACAGGAGCCCCCGAGGACTTTACCAGCATCCCCCGTTATGCAATCTGGAACGATGCCAGCAGCGGCACACTCGCTGACCGAGCCCTCACGTATCTTGATATCAACTGCGCCCACTGTCACAACCCGTCGGGAAAAGCCAACACGTCCGCGCTCTTTTTGCAGCTCGGGCAGGAGGCCGGCATCAACTCCGGGCTATGCAAGCCGCCGATTGCGGCTGGCCGTGGAACCGGGGGTACTCTCTTCGATATCGTGCCCGGTCAACCGGAGAAATCCCTGCTGGTCGATCGCCTGAATTCGACCAAAGCGGCGGTAAAAATGCCGGAAGTCGCCAAAACCATGATCCATGCCGAAGGTGTGGAGCTCATCTCGCAGTGGATTCGAAGTCTCCCCGGGACTTGTCAAGAATAAGGGTCTGGCATCCCGTTTGCATTATCCAAGGGCCTTTTCGCATAAGGGGAATGCCAATGGATGCCAACAATTCTTTTCTTGCACGTCTCAATGACTTTGCTTATCTCGACCTCACTCTGACCCAATGGTTGGGACTCGCCGTCCTTTCCATTATCCTTTGGACCGTCCTGCGCTTTGTCCTGCGGCAGGCGATCAAACACTTTCAGAATGTGGCCCGGCATACCGCCTCCCACTGGGATGATCTTTTCGTATCCTTGCTGCGGCGCACCAGTGGGATTCTCATCTTCGTGATCGCCTTTTATGCTTCGGCTTTTTTAGTCGGGGCCTCGCCGGAAACCCGAATGATTTTTTATAAGGGCGTGGTCATCAGTCTGTTCTTTCAGGCGGCCATCTGGGGAAACCAGGTCGTCGAGTATCTGCTCCGCCGTTATCTGATGAAGCGCAATCATGTGGACACTCCCGAAAATTTTGATATCTCCGCCTACAGCGCCATCAATATCACCGGCAAGTTCCTTCTGTGGACACTGCTCTTCCTCCTTCTGCTTGATAACCTGGGCATCAATATCACGGCGCTGGTCACAGGGCTCGGCATCGGTGGTATCGCCATCGCGCTCGCCGTGCAGAATATCCTCGGTGATATTTTCGCCTCGCTTTCGATCGTCCTGGATCGTCCCTTCGAAGTGGGCGATTTCATCGTCGTCGGTGACAAGTCGGGAACGGTCGAAAACATCGGTCTGAAGACGAGCCGCATCAAAAGTCTCTCCGGTGAACAGCTGGTGTTTCCGAACAAGACCCTGATCGAAACCGAAATCAGCAACTTCAAACGCATGCAGACCCGCCGTATCGTCTTCGGCTTTGGTGTCGTCTACAATACGCCGCGGGAAAAACTTCAGCGGATTCCGGACCTGGTGAAAGAGATTATCCAGAACACCCGAGATACCGCCTTCGATCGCGCGCACTTCGTCAAGTTCGCCGAATCCTCACTCGATTTCGAGGTCGTCTATATTATGCAAACACCCGAATACAACACCTATATGGACACCCAACAGCACATCAACTTCGCTCTCTTTGAACGCTTTGCCAACGAAGGCATCGAGTTCGCGTTTCCCAGCCGCACGATTATTATCCAGTCTGCAAGTCAGGAACAGGCTGGCAGCGCAATCCGAATTCCCGCGGCGCCGCAGCTGCAGCCGAATTAAGCCAAATTTCCCAATCCTTCGGGGTCAGACGGGTTTCACTTACATTGTAAGTTAAAAAAGATCAGATTTATCGAGGCTACTTACAATGTAAGTAATCCCTGCTTGAGCTGTCCGCGCGCTTCCCCTATTCAAGCTCGCATCGACCCGCTCCGTGATACGCACGCGCGAGCAGGTGGTTTCAGAAATGGACAGGTAAGCCTCCGCGGTTCGGTCACCATCCGGGCTGCGAGCGGAAGACCTCTGTATTGAAGATTGGGGTTCTTACGTATAAGTAAGAACCCTTTTTCTTTGCGCACGAAATCCTCTGAAAAAGTTTTGCTTCAGCCCTCATCCCGTATGCAATGCCCCCGGCAAGATCCTGAAACAACATACGCTTCAAGGTTTCCCTTAATATTTCTTAAACCCGGACCGATAGCAGGCCGCTTCCAGAGTTGCCTTTGAGAGGGGGGACCAATCGTGAGAGACTCAACAAAAGGGCTGGTGTTCATCCTGTCCGCTTTGATTTTGGCCACGGCCTGTCAGAAAAAATCCAAACACTCAGGTGGGGTCAATCTCGCTGATGCACCAGCAGATGCTCCCATCGCGTCCGGGGATGCGAAACCCCTTTTGAGCATCAAGCTCCCGGATCTTGTCCGCAGCAACAAGGAAACCCTGGTCAAGGCCCAGACCACCGCAGCGACCGGGTGGGAATGGAGCCAGCTTTCCGGCCCCGGAACCGTGATCTTTCAATCGCCGCAGGCGGCGGAAACTTTGATGCGGGCGGATAAGGATGGGGTCTATACCATTCGTCTGACCATTCGCAACGAAGAAGGTCAAAGCGTCAGCAATGACATGACGCTTCAGTGGGATACCCGCGCACCATCGGTCTTTGTCAGCGAGGAAATCCGCACCTTCCAACCCATCCTGGTCGATGGCAAGGCCGGCTCGGATGCTGCGCGCGTGGAATGGCTCCAGGTGAATGGTCCCGGCACCCTCGTCTTCAGCGAGAAGGACAGCAAGACCACCAAAATCACCGCGAGTCAGGACGGAACTTATACCGTTCGTTTCAGAGCCTGGGATGACCTTGGCAACGAAGCGGCCGCGGATATGAAATTCATCTGGGATACAGTGGCTCCCGCTGTATCCGTGGGCCAGGATCGCATCACCAATCAGGAAATCATCCTTGATGCTGTGACCGTGGATGCCGCCAGCTATAGTTGGACCAAGGTCTCCGGTCCAGGCATCATCACCTTCAGTGCGGCCACTTCGGAAGATACGACCGTCAAAGCCACGATGGATGGAACCTATGTGCTGCGGCTGACGACGACCAAAGCCACCGGCGCGATCGCAATGGATGAACTGACCCTCATCTGGGATACCACGGCTCCCACGATTTCACTCGGCGAGGATCGCAGCAGCCGTTATCGCGCGACCATTGATGCCACAACCGATGGTGCTGCCATCTTCCGCTGGTCGAAAAAATCCGGCCCGGGAACGGCGAGCTTTTCCCTGATCAACGCCGAAGATACGTCCATCACGACGAACCTGGCTGGTGACTATGAATTTGAACTGATGGTGACCGACCTCGCTGGCAACAGCGCCTCTGACCTTGTGCGGATCACCTTTGAAAACGATCTGCGCGTCTTCGCCAAACAGCTCAGCAGTGGCGGCTCCAGCACCTGCGCTGTCCTCGATGATGATGCCCTCAGCTGCTGGGGCTATAACTTCGAAGGCGAGCTCGGCTATGGAGATAACAAGGATCGCTACACACCACCTTCGTTCGGCCTGAACCTGGGTTATGGAAAAGCCGCTGTGGCCGTATCCGCGGGCTTTTCTCACACCTGCGCCATCCTTCAGGACCGCAGCGTCAAATGCTGGGGACAGAATGGTTCGGGACAGCTCGGCTATGGTGATCAGCAGTTCCGTGGCCTGGCTCCTCAGACGGTTTTGAGTTTTGGTCTGGGACGCAGCGCCAAAGCCATCGCAACCGGCTTCGCGCATTCGTGCGCGATTCTTGATGATGGCTCCGTGAAATGCTGGGGCGCGAATGCATCGGGTCAGCTTGGTTACGGAGATCGGACCATGCGACTGACACCACCCCTGACAGCTGTGGATCTGGGACTCGGCCGCACGGCACGGGCTCTTTCCCTCGGTGCTTATCACAGCTGCGCTCTGCTCGATAACTTCACGATGAAGTGCTGGGGCAGCAATTCCGATGGTCAGCTCGGTTACAACGATAAAACACAAAGACCAGCGCCTGATGCCAACGCATTGAATTTCGGTCCCAACGTCACCGTTCGCTCCATGGCCGTGGGAACCTATCATAGCTGCGCAATCCTGAGTGATAACAGCCTCCGCTGCTGGGGCCGCAACACCGATGGCCAGCTTGGTTTGGGTGATACCACAGGACGCCTTGCTCCAGCCACCACCGTGGATGTCGGCACGGGCTTGACTCCGCGCCAGGTCACAGCGGGTCTTTCCCATACCTGCGCGCTCTTTGATGAAGGCGTCTTCCAATGCTGGGGCGGAAATGAGGAAGGACAGCTGGCGTCAGGGGATACGATCGGCCGCACAGCTCCCAATCAAACGCCGGTCAGCATCGCTCCCGGTCGCGCTGTGGTGGAATTGTCCGCAGGCCGGCAGCATACCTGCGCGCTCCTGGATGATCGCACTCTGAAGTGCTGGGGCAGCAACACCTATGGCCAGCTCGGAAACGGCACGACCAACAATCAGCCGACCATCCCCGAAAAGGTCATCGAATACGGCAGCAAAACAAGCACGCTTGTCACCCGCCGTTAAGCACGGGTCAGTGGCACATTGATTCCGATCAGCCGGGACAATGTGCCCTCGTCTTCGGGCATGATATGCATCTTCGCATCCAGATCATGCAGAAAATCCTGCGCCAGGGACAGGCGCAGATCCTTCTCTTCACCCTGCACCTCCATAATGATCTGAATGCCGTTCACCTGATGACTCAGCGTCACATGCTGGAGCGTCACGCGGGGATTGTCCATGAGCTCACGGAGCGAGAGGCAGAGGACGATCAGCAAAAAAAACGACTGGCCACCCTGAAAACGAAAACCTTCGTAGGTGGGACCTTCCAACGTAATCCGGGAAAAATCGGTAAAGCGTCTCATGATATCCGGCAAGTCCTGAAGATCGAGCCCTCTATCAATCGCCGTCAGAGCTCCGATTGAGAGCGGCTCATAGCGCCTTGTCAGCTGCACCAGCTCCTGCAAAGGCTTCAGAATCTCCTGCGTCCCCCGTTCCACATCCGCCACCAGCCGCAGGTCCTGAAAGGCCGTTTCCATACGCCGCAGCTCGGGTTCCATCTCGCCCACGAGGACCTGCGCAAGGCGGCCGAGAAAGGTCCTATCCTTCCTGCCTTCCATCTTATCGAAGAGGGCGCGCGCCTCGGCATGACACAGGACAAAAAATTTCTCATAGATGCTGAGGATCGCCAGCGGTATGAAATGGCAAAGGAGGACGGTCACAAAAATTCTTTTTTGAAAGGCCTCGGCCGAACCTGCAGGAAGTATACGGGCATCATTCATCACGAACGGCATGATGATAATAAAAAGACTCGACAGCATCACAAAACCGGCGACCAGGCTTCCGCGTTGAAGGCCGCAGAACACATAGCCTCCAAAGAGCATCACAGGACTCCAGTACACCAGCGGCGTGTTGGGACTGTGTCCCCCGAGAACCTCCAGCAGGGCGCCCATGACGACCAGGAAACTCAGCACCAGCGAAGCCACCGGCTCCACCAGCGGTGATCGTCGTGTCATGATTATACTCGCGATCACAAGGCCGAAGAGTACGGACATGATGATGACGATAAAGAGCGCATGACTCATAAGAAAAGCGATCAGCGCCTGCATCAGGCACACCGAGGCCAGGATCATGAGCGTGACGATGAACGCGCGACGCCTGAATCTCTGGAAAGGATCGCTTGGTTCAAAACGTCCACCGATCCGATCAATCAGGAGGACGAGACGTTCAAGATAGCCGCGATGAATAGGCAATTTTCAAAACCTTTCAAGCCCCGGTCAACCCCAGAGGCAAACCAATTTGGAACGAGCAGCCGTGGGCCACGTCCTCACAGGAGATGGTACCGCCCCGATCTTCCAGCACAGCCTTCGCGGTCAGAAGGCTCAGTCCCAGATGCCGCGAGCCCTGCTTGGTGGAATGAAAGGGTTTGAAAAGCCGGGCCCGCTGCTCGTCGGGGATGCCAGGGCCAGTATCGGTAACGGTCAGCATCAGCCACGCCGGGTGACGTTCGATGCGCACCGTCACCTGCTTCTCGACACTGCGTTCGACCGCTTCGCCCGCATTCTGAATGACCGCCACCAGGATCGTGAAGAGTTCATGCCGCCGCCAGGCGAAGCTCATGTTCATGGTCTGATCCACGAATTGGAGCGTGATGCCCTTCAGGCGGAAATTTTCCTGGAAATGAGTCAGGATATAAAGGCAGAGGTTGCGCACGGAGATGGTGCTGATCGTTTCCTGCGAATCAGGCGAGGCCAAAAGCCTCAGATGCTCGACGATGAAACGGATCTTCTGCATGGCCTCTGCGGACGCCCCGGACAGCTGCCTTTCCTCGGGGGGAACGGCGCGTTTTCTGGCCTGCAGAGTCAGGCGATAAAGCTGCGCGTGGATAACGGAGAGCGGATTGTTCACATGATGATTCATTTCCCCCAGCATGCGGCTCAGATCAAAGGTACGGGCGGAACGAAAAAGGCGCGACCGTTCATGCTGGAGCTTCGTATAATCATGCTGCAGGCTCCTGTGATACAGCCAGGAGAAGAGAACCATCGAGAACTGGGCCAGCAGAATGCTGAAAGCCAAAAGCCCGGCGTAGGTGGCGAGATCCATTCCAAAGGGCAGTGTCGCGGCCAAGGCCCGGTTCCGCTGCACCATCACCAGCGTGGCCAGGGCTTGAAACACAGTCAGGGGAATGGCGAGCCGCAATCCCAGGATAAAGCTGGCCATGACCACGTCGGTGCTCATGGACGCGAAATAAATGCTGTGAAGCGATTCGCTGCTGGCGAAGACAAGGCCCATGAAGACCTTCTGCAAAACAAAATGAATCACAGCGGCCGTGCGATAGCGTCCGGTGATTTTGGTCAAAGCGAGCAGGACCAAAACCGTGCTCAGCTGAATCAAAATCTGAACCGCAAAGGGAAAGAGCCGGTGTTCGTCAGGCAGAAGAAAGCTCAGGGCGGTTTGAAATAAAAGATTCAGCCCAAGAACCAGGATGAAGGTTCGGCCTCGGATTTGATCCCTTGAATGGGGGAACTGCGCACGATTGAGGAACCAATCGGCTGCCGTCGTCAAATGCAGCATGCAAGAGTCGCCTCTTTCAGGAACAAGACTCAACAGATACTGTGCCCTAGTTTAAGGCGACCAGGCAAGCAAACAGGTGGAAATACGAACAAGCCAAATCAGCGTGTGCTCAGAGGATTCAGATGAGCCTGCCCCGCTTCCTGTCCGGCCGCGGTTTCGAGGGTTTCATAAGCCGCGCGATCGAAAAAGAGTGTACGCAGGCGGAAGGTAAAACTGAAGCCAGGCCAGATCGTGGTGTTCTTCCCGCTGGGGGTTTGATACCAGCTCACGCAGTGCTCGCGGCTCCAGACTGTATTCTGAAAACGTTTTTGTATCCTTTCATTGAAGGCTTTTTGAATGCCGGCCTTGACCTCCAAGGATTTCCAGCCTTTCTTGCGCGCCGTGCGCAGAGCCCCCAGGATATACTGCACCTGCGATTCGATGATGAACACGATGGAATTATGTCCCAGCCCTGAATTCGGCCCCACGATGATGAACATATTGGGAAAGCCGCTCACCGTCGTGCCCAAATACGCCTGAGCACCATCCTTCCAGACTTCGCTCAGAACAAGCCCTCGACGGCCTTGGATGGGGAATGGCGCCGAGGCCTCGGCCACCTGGAATCCTGTGGCACAGATCACAGCATCCAGTTCGTGTTCCGCGCCATCACGGGTTCTAATACCGCGGGCTGTGACTTCCTCGATGCCGCTGGTGATCAGTTGGGTCTGCGGCTGACTCATGGCCTTGTAAAAATCGTTCGAGAGAAGAATGCGTTTACAGCCCATGATGTAATCGGGAGTCAGTTTCTCACGAAGCTTCGGATCGGGCACTTCGTCTTTCAGAAAGGCCAGGGCCATTTTCTGCCCATAGCGCATGAGCTTCGGCCGCAGGAGCGCGAGAGCCTTCATTTCAAATTGCCAGTAAAGGAGTTTTCGCAGAAGCCAATTGCCCGGACGCGAACGCTGCGGCATCAGCCCATCGGGCTTGGGCAGGATCCACGCCGGCGTTCTTTGAAAGACTTTGACTTCACCGGCCACGCGCACCATTTCCGGCACCACCTGGATGGCACTGGCTCCGGTGCCGATGACCGCCACCCGTTGACCGTGCAAAGGCACATCATGACGCCAGGCCGCGGTATGGAAAAGTGCGCCCTGGAAATTTTTAAGACCGGGAATATTTGGATAGGACGGGCGACTCAAGCCTCCCGAGGCCAGGATCAGAAAGCGGCAGACCAAAGGGCTTTGCCCTTGGATTTGGACCGTCCATAATCCACTTTTTACCTCGTAGCTCGCCGCGCTGACTTCACTATGAAAGCGAATATGCGGGCGGATCTGGTATTTATCCGCGCAGTGTTTCAGATAGGCGAGAATTTCAGCCTGCGGTGAAAACACCCGGCTCCATTTCGGATTGGGTTCGAAAGAAAATGAATACACAGGGGATGGGACATCGCAGGCGGCGCCGGGATAATGATTCTCGCGCCATGTTCCTCCGACTTCGCCGGCTTTCTCCAGCAGCACGAAATCATCGATGCCGGCCTTTTTCAGGCGGATCGCCATGCCAAGTCCGGAAAATCCGGTACCCACGATGACGATCGTCTCCCGGCCAGGATTCATGGAACCTCCACGCGACCGATGACCTTGACGGCCGTCAGCTGCGAGAGCTTCCATTGCCATGTGTCCACCAGTTCCTGATCATTGTGCTGCGAGGGATGAAAATCCCGTCGGAAGTAATCGAGATAGCGGCTGCGCAGGACGGTGAAGAAGCCGTCCTGGCCGAAGCACTCGCGCAGGGCGGAAAGTCCCGCGCGCCAGTTGCTGAGCTGCCCATCATTCTGTAGGAGTTTGCCCTGATAATAAAGGGTCTTGCCTGTCAGCATCATGGTGCACATGATCATCGCCCACACCCGGGTCAGATAGCTGCCGCCGACAGTTCGATAGACATCGAAGGCGACGCTCTTATGCTCGACTTCCTCGATCGCGTGCCAGATGAAAAGGGCCCGCACCTCGGGATGAAGTTTTTCCAGCATATCGGGCCGGCTTAAGAAGGTAGCCGCCATCACCGCCGTAATGTGTTCAAGCGCCACCGTCACAGCAAGGTTGACGATGGGTTTGCGCTTCTCCATGCGCGTATAGTTGCGATTGATGCCATCGGCGATTCTTTGGCAGTAGGATTCCGCCTCCGGAATGCGCGATTGAATCCAAACATTGAAATCATGGTGGCTTTTACTGTGCAGATGCTCCTGACCGGCGAAGGCTTTGATGGCCCGGCGCAGATCGGGATCGGTGACCTGATCCTTGAAGTGGTTCACCGACTTGACGAACATTTCCTCGCCAGGTGGGAAGAGAAAGGACAGGGCATGGACGAGATGCGATGTAAAAGGATTCCCACCGAACCAATGCAGATCCGGCGTCGCCTCATACTGAGGCTGGATCGAACGGATCGTGATAGCAGAACGATAGGCTTTCATGGAGTTCTCGCGTTTAAGACTTCCCATACTATTCTATGCCTCATCCAAACTGTCAACTCGCGTCTTGATTCCTTGCGCCTCTTGCTCTTGCTGATGCTGGCGCGGCTCATTACTCCGTTTTATTGCATGAGCTTGGTGTAAGTATCGGTCATGGTCGCGCGACCTATGCCGGTTACAGTCTGCTCGGCCGTGGCCGCCTGGCCGCGGTTATTCACCATCTGGTGATTGACGGAAATGATCTTGGTGGCGTTGCCGTCCTGCATCATGAAGGACAGGGATGTCGAGAGTATATCATCCGCGTTGTCAGCCGCGCCGGGTTTCAGCATGCTGATCGTGGATATGATCGATTTTTCCGCATTCAAGGCGTTGGAATCCGCCTGCAGTATGCTGGTGTTGGCCACTCGAATAATACCGACGGAGACGTTCAGATCAAACTTGATCTCTGCCCCGCCCATGTTATCACCACCCGCGGCCGGGACCTGAGTCACGACGCTTTGTGTGACGGTGGCGTTACCCGCGGTCAAGGTTCCGGTGGAAAGCTGGGCTCTTTTGCCGAAGACTTCGGCGACAGGTTTGGGAACCTCGATGACGGCGAGCACGATGAATTCACTCGTGCCGTTGTTATCAACGGACTTGATCAAAACCAAGGGAGGATTGGCTCCCCCTTTATAGGGCGCCGCCAGCGCATTGGCAAAAGCCTGCGTCGGCTGACCATTCAAACATAGTACGCCTAATTCCGCCTGAGCTTTCGCCAGAGCAGGAGGATTGGAACAGATGAGCTGCACGCCGGCGAGGCTCGCTTTCGCAATGGCATCAGGCTTCGCTACGGTCCCTGCGTCCTTGGCCGCTTCCTGGGTATCCATCACAGTGGGCGACCCTGCGGCCGCCGTGCCTGGATTGGCAGCACCGGCATTGGCCGTTCCCGTCGCGGGCGCTGTTCCCCCAGCCACATAGCGGCTGGCGTAAGGATTTTTTTCCTCGGCACAGGAAACTCCGAGAAGGCACAGAATGGACGGAAAAAGTTTTCGAGCGATGCGCATAGCTTGCACCTCATAATGTTCGAACTCGTGGACTGCCTGGAAGAAAATGCAAGATCTGAACCCGAAGGCAAGTCATGGGAACATTTTAAGTTTTCGAAATAAAATCCGTGTCAGACCACGGCAGTCCAAACGCGATTTCCCCCGAACGATCTCGCAACCAACCGTAATTACATAGTATTTTGGATTCGTTCAGGCCCTGGGATGTCGCGTTGCGAAGAAAATCCGGGGAATTAGGCTCAAGGCAAGGGAATAACAATGAAAATGTGGGCTTTTCTCTTTAGGCTTGCGCAGAAAAACGGGAGCCTCGGCTCTCACTCTTTGCTTACACCCACTGTCCTGCCCCATCCTCAGGCCCGAAGAAACCTTTGCGGCGCAAAATATCTTCAATCCGCGCACGATGGTTCTTTTCCCAATCGTCCAAAGACTCAGCCGCATCTTTCGCAGCTTTCGCCACAGCTTTCTGCAGGATTTCATCGCAGCGGTCCGCCGGAATCACGACCACGCCCTCTTCATCGGCGACCACCATATCACCGGGAGCCACCTCCACACCCCCGCAGCGCACCCGCACATTCAAACCTTCGATGGAATTCTTCCCGCCCGGAATGGGCCGGATGCCGCGACCAAACACCGGAAATTCCTGGGCCCGCGTTTCGGCGATATCACGCAGGACACCATCGACCACGAAGCCGGTGATGCCATGCTTCTTCGCAACCGCACAGACATTGCCGCCCGCGACCGCGTAATCAAGGTCACCCGCTTCCACGACAATCACCGATCCCGGAGGTGCACGGTAAATGGCAGCATGCAGCATCAGATGATCCCCAGCCATGCAGCGGACAGGATAGGCCGGACCTGCGATCCGCGGCATGTGATGCCAGAGCGGTCGAATGCCGATATCCATCACGTGATCGGTGTCGAGAAATTCCGCCAGAGTCGTGGGCGAGAGCTGAACAAACGAAGACGCATCAGCCATGGGGAGTTCTCCTGATCATGGGTTTCGCAAACTGCGAACACCCTAGCAAAGATCACTCCAACATGCCCTGATAAAATTCGCGCTGGGCCTGCAAAAAACTCAAATAGGGTTGATAGAAGCGCCGATGCCGGTGGGCGAAGCCTTCACGGATTTCAAATTCGCTCAAGGCGCTGGGAATTTCCTGAAGCAGTTCACGGAAGGATTTCTGATGGGACAGAGGATAACTGTAATCCGAGGGCATTGTGCGTACGATATCTTCAGGGCTTTCTCCGCCCGTGAGGGCACTCTGGCAATAGGCCTGAAGCCTGAGGGATTCCTGGATGCGATGCTCCTGATTGCTGATGAGGCTATTCAAAAGGCGAATCTGATTCTCAAAAACGACGCCCGGTTTCAGATACTGGCGAATGGCTGTGTCCTGAGCGTTGCCGCTCGACTTTTCTTTGATCAGGCGTTCCCGAAGATAGGGACCATAGGCGTCGAGAATATGCTGAATAAGAAGGGCCTCGGGCACATCCAACAGCTCCTCTTCAGCCGACAGGGCGCGCAGGAGCCCTTTAAATCCAGCGACCTTCATCCGGAAATACGTCACGCGCCCCTCCCGGCGTGAGCTGAGCCAGCCGAGGTCTTCATAGCGTTTGAGCCAGCGCTGGATCTGGACGAATTGAATGTCGATCGGACGTCCGAGCATGCCCTTATGGATCACGTCCTTGATGAGATCCAGATAGAACATCACATCCTTTTGCCGAAAATCCTGGCGCAAAAGTCCAACCGTTAGAATCGCACACTGAATGATCACCGAAAGAAAAGTTTCCACACTGACTTTGGTGGTTGTTTGGATCATGGTGCAAAGGCCCCTTCCGCGCGTTTATTCGACTCTCTTATGATTCACGAAAATGATGAACTTGGCGAGGTTCATTCCCGCTGGCAGGCTCCAACTGCCACCCGCAGGCTTCGCCTGATCTAAACGGATGCTTTTTCACTTTCTTTTTGCCATAATGGGTGGCCACGCCTCATTCACAGGGGTACCCGGTTCTCAGGTTCAGGAGGATGCCTTTTTTTTATGGAACATTTAGTTTGGGATTTTTCCCCCGAGATCTTCAGCCTCGGCAGTTTCGCGCCTCGTTGGTATGGACTGATGTTCGCCATCGGTTTCATGGTCGGCTACTCGTTCATGCAGAAGATCTTCAAGCGTGAAGGCTACAATGAAGAAGACCTGTCATCGCTGCTCTTTCACGTCATGCTCGGCACCATCATCGGCGCGCGCCTGGGCCACTGCCTCTTCTACGAACCCGAATACTACCTGAGCCACCCCCTGGAAATTCTTTTCATCTGGAAAGGCGGACTGGCCAGTCACGGTGGGACCATTGGCGTCATAATTGCTGTCTGGCTCTATAAACGCAAGCATCCCGACCAAGGCTACGTTTGGCTGGCCGATCGTCTGTCGATCGCCATCGCTTTCACCGCGGCCTGTATTCGCATCGGCAACTTTTTCAATTCCGAGATTCTGGGCAAGCCCAGTGATGTGCCCTGGGCCATCATCTTCAAACGCGCGGGCGAAACCGTGCCACGGCACCCGGCCATGCTTTACGAGTCGGCCAGTTACCTCGTCCTCACCGGCCTGCTTTATTTGCTCTATCAGAAAACGGAAGCCAAAAGACGCGGCCAGATGATCGGCCTGATGTTCTTCTGGATCTTCACCTCGCGCTTTTTCATCGAGTTTTTCAAAGAGAATCAGGTGCCCTTTGAAAATGATCTGCCCTTGAACATGGGCCAGATCCTCAGCATTCCGTTCATCATCCTCGGACTTCTGGCCTTCTCGGGCAAGCTCCTCGAATGGCTGCCCTGGCTTGACGGCACGACCCGGAACCAGGCAAAGAAAAAGGCATGAACGAAGGGAAGGCTCAGGCCTTCCTTTTCCATTTCAGGGCGAGGACGCTGCGTCAGCCTCAGGAGTGCTGCCCGAATTTTCGCTGGTTTGAGTTGCGGAATTCTTGATCCAGTCCTTAATATCGAAACCGAATTGCAAATAGAGAACCACGGCCAATGCGAAGGCCGTTAAAATTAAACGAAACCACATGCTGAGACTCCTCTTTTGCTGCCATTATAAGGCCTGCTCGGGCGGAGCGTAAAGCTCAGGTTACGACCCTTGAAAAGGAGCCTCTTATGATTCGCGGCCAAATCCTTCTGATCGCCGTGTTGATGTCAGGCGCTTTCTGCAAATCCAAGGTGGAGCCCGGACAGGCGCTCCTGCCCTGGGACGAAACGCGGGTCCGAAGCGCCCTTGAATTTTTGGCCGCCGAACCGCACCCCCTGGGATCCGCCCGCCAGGGCCAGCTTGCCGATTGGCTGCAGAAGGAAAGTGAAGCCATAGGTCTGACGGTTACGGTCGATACCTTCACGGCCTCGGTTCCCGATCCGGCCTACCTCGGCAGCAGCGGCGGCAGCGTCATGCAAAAACTCACCTTGGATCTGACAGCGCGCAATGTCTACGCGCAGCTCAAGGTTCCCAATGCGGACTGCGTTGTGCTTCTGGGTTCTCATTACGATAGCAAAAGGCTGGAAACAGGCCCAGGCTTCGGCGCCAATGATTCCGGGTCTTCATCCGCCGCTCTTCTGGAAATCATGCGCCAGATGAAAGAGCAGAGCGACCTCAAGTGTTCAATCATGGCCGTCTGGTTTGATGGCGAGGAAGCCTATCTTCCCGAATGGCGCGATGGCGAGGAGCGGCATCCCGCCAGGCAGCAGGATAACCTTTATGGAAGCCGACATCTGGCGGGTCAACTGCAAAGCTGTGCCTCCGCGCAATGTCTTCCCACACATTTAGGTGGGGAAAAAGTGAAGGCCCTTGTGCTTTTGGATATGATCGGAATGCCGAACGTCAAGCTCACGCTGGATTCCTTATCCGACTCCCAGCTCATGAACATGGCCGTTGCTCTTGACCGCGAGATGTTTCAAGGCGAACTTTATGGACGATCCTACTCCAAGAGCGCCGTCGATGATCATGTGCCCTTCATGGAAAAGGGCGTGCCGGCCATAGATCTGATCGACTTTGATAACCTTCAGACCTGGCATCAGCCTTCGGATCGCCTCGAAACCCTGGATTATAAGAGTATCGAGAAGGTCAGCCAGCTGGCGATGGCGATGCTGCTTAAACTTGCGCAACCTTAAAACCTGGAATCCTGCGCCTTGGATGGACAGGGGTTTTTGCAGCAAAATTACCGAAAAGCTTGAACCTTTTCCGCATTTCCTCCCAAATGGAAGCTTTTTTCCACGCGCAGCGCCTCACCTTTTTCAAGGGCTGCGTTTTCATTTTCCAAACCCTGTGATATTCCCTTGTTTTCAGGTTCCCTATCCCAGATATTTTGGCGCTATCACAGGAGGAGACTATCGCATGAGCCTATTGTCATCCGACACCGTGTTCCACCCCATTCGTACCATTGACCGTCCCCGCACGAGCGATAATAAATTGGCTCGCGTTACGGACTACTTTGGTTCCAACGTGTTTGATCTTCGTGCCATGCGCAAACGTCTTTCCAGCCAGGATGTGGAGACGCTTGATAACGTCATGAAATTTGGCGGAAAAATCGACCCTCACCTCGCCAGTCGTATTGCGACGGCTGTCCGCGAGTGGGCTTCGGAGCGCGGCGCGACTCATTATTGCCACTGGTTCCAACCGCAAACCGGTTCAACCGCGGAAAAGCATGATGCCTTCCTTTGGTTCGATAAGGCCGGCTCGCCCATCGAGCGTTTCACCGGCGCCGAACTCCTGCAGAGCGAGCCCGATGCCTCCAGCTTCCCATCAGGCGGCTTGAGGGCGACCTTCGAAGCCCGCGGATATACCGGCTGGGATCCTTCGAGTCCCATGTTCATCATGGAAACGGAAAGCGGCAAGACACTTTATATCCCTTCTGTTTTCATCAGCTACCACGGCGAAGCCCTCGATTATAAAACCCCCCTCCTCCGTTCCAATGCGATCCTCAACGAAGCAGCTGTGAAAACGATGCGACTTCTCGGCGAGAAGAACGTGTCACACGTTGTGAATACGATTGGTGCCGAGCAGGAATTCTTTGTCATCGAGAAGCAATACTATGACAAGCGTCCCGACCTGAGCATGACGGGCCGCACGGTTCTGGGCCATAAGCCTGCCAAAGGCCAGGAACTGGAAGACCACTATTTCGGTCACATCCCCAGCCGCGTTCAATCCTTCATCAATGAAGCCGAACTTGAACTCTATAAGCTGGCCGTGCCTCTGAAAACTCGTCACAACGAAGTGGCTCCGCACCAGTTCGAAGTGGCTCCTATTTTCGAAAACTCCAACATTGCTGCCGACCACAATCAGCTTCTGATGAAGGTGATGAAGCAGATCGCCGTGCGTCACGGTTTTGTGGTTCTCTTCCATGAAAAACCTTTTGCGGGCGTCAACGGCAGCGGCAAGCACTTGAACTGGTCGCTGGCGGATAACACTGGCAGGAACCTTCTGGAGCCCGGTCATACGCCTCATGAAAACATCGTGTTCCTGACCTTCCTCTGCGCAACGCTGCAGGGCATTCACGATCATGCTGATGTTCTGCGGGCCTCGATCGCCGCCACCGGCAACGATCACCGCCTCGGCGCCAACGAAGCTCCTCCTGCCATCATCAGCGCCTTCCTCGGTGATACCCTGGATCGCATTCTGAATGCTTTGGAATCGGGCAGGACCGAAGGTCTTTCTGCCGAACGCGTGATGCTCGACCTGGGCGTCAGCCATCTGCAGGAAGTGGCGAAAGACAACACCGACCGCAACCGGACTTCGCCTTTTGCCTTCACCGGCAATAAATTCGAGTTCCGCGCCGTGGGTTCAAGCTCTCCCATCAACTATCCGGCCACGATTCTGAACGCCGCCGTGGCTTCAGGCCTGAAAAAGGTCAACGCCAAGCTGGAAGCCAAAGCGAAAAACGGCGTGGTTTCTCCTGAAGATACCATTTCGGTTCTGCGCGGCGTGATCGCGGACACCAAAAAAATCCGCTTCGAAGGCAACGGCTATTCCCAGGAATGGCGTGATGAAGCGGCTCGCCGCGGCCTCAGCAACTACCCGAACACTCCAGCGGCCCTGGAAGTTCTGGCTGATAAGAGCAAAACTGAATTCCTCGTCGAAGGTCGCATCTTCCGTTCGGAAGACGTCGCCAGCCGACTCGCGATTCAGCAGGAGCGTTACCTGAAGCAGCGTTTGATTGAAATCAACTGCGCTTTGGAACTCACCGAGACGGCCATTCTTCCGACGGCGTTCTGCTATCTGAAGGATCTCACCACTCTTGTGAAAAACTCGCAGGAACTCGGTCTTGAGTCCGGCGCCAAGGAAGTGGCGATGATGCTCGGCAAAGAAACCGCCCAGCTGACTCACAAAATCCAGGCCCTTCGCACAGCTGTGACCAAACTCACAGCAGGTGATGCGATGGAACACGATCATCTTCCAGCGACAGCCAGATCGATGGCCAACACCGTTTATCCGCAGCTCGAAGAACTGCGTGAAGCGAGCGACCGCGTGGAAGCCATGCTCCCTCGCGACAAGCAGCCTCTGCCTACTTACGCCGATATGCTCTTCGGCATCGGTTGATACAGTCCGCCTCGCCGCCCTTCCGGGGCGGCGTTTCCCCCTTAAATTCAAGCCTTTTCCAACTCCAGCCTTTGGTGTAGGATGCGCCCAAACTTGCCATAGGGGACCGTTTCGATGACCCTCAGCTTCTCCGAATTCATTCTCAACAATGAAATCATTGGTTTTTTCGATAAACCTCTGACCCTGAAGAGCGGCCGCCTCAGCCATTTTTACGTAAATTGGCGTAAGTCCACCAACGACGCCTGGATGCTCGATCAGTTGACCGACTACCTTGTGACGTTCATGCGTGAAAAGAATCTCGCCTGTGAAACTCTTTACGGCGTGCCGGAAGGGGCCACAAAAACTGCGGTGATTGCCGCGCTGAAATTGGCGAGGCAGTCCCCCAACTTTGCTCAGGGCAGCCATGTGATTGCCATGGGCCGCGCCAAACCCAAACCGCACGGTGACCCTGCCGATCGCTTTTTCATCGGCCAGCCCCGCGGCGCGACCTTTGTCCTGGAAGATACGGTGACGACCGGACTCTCTCTTTTTCAATGTCTCGATCAGTTGCTGGAAGCCGGCGTGGATGTGCGGGGTGTCATCTGTCTGACCGATCGTTGCGAGCGTCGCGATGATGGCCTCACCGTTCCCGAATATCTGCAAAAAAAATACGGCTCCCACATCAGCTATCATCCGATGAGCCGCGCCCCCGAACTTCTGCGTCTCGCGGTGCGTCAGCGTCAGCCTCCCCATGCTTTGGTGGAGGCCTTGGCCACTGAACTCGGTCTGCCTCTTGATCATCTGGTATAAGGAGCCTTCTCATGGATTTTCGTCAAAAATGGCTCGAAGCCGTGCAAAGAAAAAAGAGCCTTCTCTGCGTCGGCATAGATCCTGCGGAAGCTGCGCAAAGGCACGGGAATCAGATGCCCGAGGGCGTGAGCAAAACTGAATGGACGCGTTCCATCATCGAAGCGGTCGCGCCCTTCACAGCTGCGATCAAACTCAACCGCAATTATTTTAAAGACATCTCGCGCGAAGCCATGCGTTCTTTGAACGATCGCATTCACGCGCTGGGGATGGTCAGCATCGACGACAGCAAGCTTGCCGATATCGGCGATACCAACGATGCCGGTATCTATCATGCAAAGCAGGAAGGCTTCGATGCCATCACCTATGCTCCTTTTCCCGGCAATACGCTGCAGGCCGGCAAGCAGGCTCAGGCCCATGACGTGGGATTGATTCCTCTCGTGCTCATGTCGAATCCGGAATACCGCCTGATGAAAACGGCGCTGATCAACGGCGAACCTCTTTATCGTTTCCTCGCTCATCAGTCCGCCGAAGCCAAGGCCGCAGGGATAGTCATCGGCGCGCCAAGTCCTGGCAATCACATCACGCTCGAAGAAATCAGCGAAGTCGCCCGTATTCTGCCGGAAGCCTTGGTCCTGGTTCCTGGCATCGGCGCACAGGGTGGGGACATCGCCCCCATCCTCGGCATCTTTGGCCAACGCACCATAGCCAATGTTGGTCGTGCCATCATTTACGCCAAAGACCCGGCTCAAGAGGCCCGGAAATATCGTGACATGATCGCCGCCGCCCACAGCTGAACACCGGGGGCCCACGCCCCCGATTCCTCAGCTCAAGCAGTCTCACCCCGCCCCACGCAGGCTCGGAACCAACCGCGCGATAACACCTGTTTCGCGCAGGCCAGGAGCCGGCGCACGCAGTCTCACCCCGCTCGGAACCAGCTCTCACTGGCAATTTTCTTGCATTCCCGGTAAAAAAATTCCTGGATCATCTCGAAGGGGGGCCCCATGCAACGTACTTTGGACCGACTTCCGCCTTATCTCCGGGCATACTGCACCGAACACGACACCAGCAAGTACACTGCGCGTGATCACGCCGCCTGGCGCTATATCATGCGTCGGGCTATGGACTTTTTCCCCGAGCACGCGGTCAGCACCTATGTGCCAGGCTTCAAAAAAACCGGCCTGCGGGTGGATCGCATTCCCCATGTCGATGAAATTGATCACGCTCTCCAGGACATCGGCTGGGGCGCTGTGCCTGTCGTCGGCTTCATTGCGCCCTGGGCCTTCATCGAATTTCAGGCCCGCAAAATCCTGCCGATTGCCACTGATATGCGAAGCGTTGAACACATCGCCTATACACCCGCGCCGGATATCGTGCATGAGGCCGCTGGTCACGCGCCCATTCTTCCCGATAAGGACTACAGCGATTATCTCGCCTATTACGCCTCCCTCGGCTCCAAGGCCATCTATTCGAAACAGGATCTGATGCTTTACGAAGCCGTGCGCTACCTTTCCGATATCAAGGAAAAACCGGAAAGCACGGCCGTGATCATAGACGGGGCCGAGCAGCGCCTGCAGGAAGCCCTGAAGGCTTTCACGTACACATCCGAGCAGGCGCTGGTGGCCCGCATGAGCTGGTGGACGGCCGAGTATGGCCTTGTCGGTTCCCTCGAAGCGCCGAAGATTTACGGAGCCGGTCTTCTGTCGTCGGTCGGTGAATCGAAGCACGCGATGACCAGCAAGGTGAAGAAAATTCGCCTGAACCTCGATTGCATCAAGTATTCGTATAACATCACCGAACCCCAGCCTCAGCTTTTCGTCGCCGAAAGCATGCAGCATCTTCATGATGTCCTGCATGAACTCGACGCCATGCTCGCCTATCGCATCGGCGGGATCGAAGCTTTGAAACGCGGCAAGGAAGGCGAAGCCGTTTGCACGGTGGAACTCAATACCAAAGTCGGCATCACGGGACGCCTGACGGAATTCGAAGCCGTCGGTGATCGCGTGGACTTCATCAAATTCGCGGGCCCCGTACAGATCAGCTACGAAAACCGGGAAATGGAAGGCCAAGGCACCGCCCGCCACGCCCATGGCTTCAGCTCGCCGATCGGCCGCCTCGCCGGTCACACCGATCGCGCACTGGCGAGCATGAATGACAATGAACTGCGGGAATTGGGACTCGCTGTGAATCAGAATGCGAAGCTTCGCTTTGCCTCGGGTTTTGAAGTCAGCGGCCGCGTCCTGCGTCTTCATCGGGAAAAAGGCCAGCTCGTGCTGGTCACCTTCACCGACTGCTCCGTCCGCAAAAGCGGTCAGCTTTATTTCGATCCGGCCTGGGGCGAGTTTGATATGATCGTCGGTGATTCCGTACCCTCGGTGTATGGCGGTCCTGCCGATCGTGAAAAATACGGTGAGCAGGAAATCACTCCCGCCGCGACCACGCCGGCGCGCAGCACGCCCTTCACTCCGGAAGAGCTGGATGGAATCTCGTGCTATCAAAAACTGCGGGCCTTGCGGGATCATCTCGCGCGTCCTGGAGCTGATAAAAAATCAGCCATGAGCGAGCTTGAGCAGCTTGCCGATACTGTTGGAAAGCATCATCCCAGTGAATGGCTCCTGCAATTGGAAGTCTACGAACTGGCCCGCGAACATCTTGACTCACAGGGTCTGACGTCAGGCTGGGTTCGCCAGCTGAGCCAGCGTCTTGAGCCTTCGAAACAAGCGAGTGATGATACAAGAGAACTTGTTGCGGAAGGCTTGAAACTCCTCCATTAAACCTTCATGCCGGTCTTCACGGCCGGCCACTTTTCTCTGCGGAATACCGAACAAAGCTGCAAGCTCACGTCATCTATATTATGCTGCTTTCGGTCGCTCATGCCTTCATGCAGAGTCCCGCGACGCAGCCATGCTAAGCCTCAAGATTCGGATGTCTCATGACACGTCAGAGCAGCTCTACTCCCATCGACCTCAATGCCATCCTAGCTGGCGGGGGCAAGATGGGTGTCCTTATTCGCAGCTTTGACTGGTCCACGACTCCCCTGGGTCCGATCGAATCCTGGCCCCAGAGTCTTCTCACGTCCGTCAGTATAATTCTGAATTCCCAGCATCCGATGTGGATCGGCTGGGGTCCGGTTAATACTTTTTTATATAATGATCCCTATATCGACGTGCTCAGCCTCGCCAAGCATCCCTGGGCGCTGGGCCGTCCCGCTGCTGAAGTTTGGGCGGAAATCTGGGACATTTGCGGACCGCTCGCTGATAAAGTTTTTCAGCGGGGTGAACCCTCGTTCGTGAGCGATGTTCAGCTCTTTATGAGCCGCGGTGATTGCCTCGAGGAAACCTACTATTCATTTTCCTATAGTCCCATCCGGGACGAGACAGGCAGCGTAGGCGGACTTTTCTGTCCATCGGCGGAAACAACGGCGAAAATCCTCAGCGAACGCCGTCTTGCCACGCTATCCGAATTATCGGGCCGGGCCCTTTCCGAAAAATCCTCGGATGCTGTATGGAAAGCCGCGGCGGAAGCCCTTTCCAAAAATCCTGCCGATATTCCCTTCGCTCTCCTTTATCGTCTGTCCAGCGATCGGAATCAAAGTCACCTCATGGAGCACTTCGGTCTGGATTCCGCCACAGGACTCCTTTACGAAGATCTGGATG
Organism: Oligoflexus sp.; assembly: GCF_035712445.1. Lineage (NCBI taxonomy): Bacteria > Pseudomonadati > Bdellovibrionota > Oligoflexia > Oligoflexales > Oligoflexaceae > Oligoflexus > Oligoflexus sp. Next base: position 66,526 of record NZ_DASTAT010000068.1, read on the forward strand.
TGCATGGCAAGGCTGAAGGTCAACTGTGGCCGCTGCAAAGCGTAGTGGATTCCCTCCATCCTCAGGTCTGCGATCTGAGTGGAATTCCACACAGGCCCACGGGCCTTGCCCAGCAGACCGTGCACGAAGCCCTGGTGCTGCCTATCGTATCACCGGGACAGGATCAGGCGTCGGGTATTTTGATTGCCGGCATCAATCCATGCAGGAAGCTCGATACTGAATATGAAACCTTTTTAAAGCTCGCAGCCAATCAAATGGCGGCCGCACTTCAGAGCGCGGAAGCTTATGAAAGCGAGAAGAGTCGGGCCGAGAAGCTGGCTGAACTCGACCAGGCCAAGACCCGCTTCTTCAGCAATATCAGCCACGAGTTCCGTACGCCACTGACGCTGATGCTCGGGCCCCTCGAAGATATTCTAGCGAAGCCTGATCTTTCGCCTGACAAGGTTCGCGAGGAAGTTGAAGTCGCCCATCGCAATAGCCTGAGACTTCTTAAGCTTGTGAACACTCTCCTCGATTTTTCGCGGATTGAAGCGGGCCGCATCCAGGCTCGCTACGAGGAATTGGATGTTGCAACGTTCACGACAGACCTCGCCAGCATGTTCCGCTCCACCATTGAACGGGCGGGACTCAATTTATACCTGGAATGCCATGCGGTCCAGCATCCCACCTTCATCGATCCTGATATGTGGGAAAAAATCGTTCTGAACCTTCTCTCCAACGCGTTCAAGTTCACGCTGCAAGGCGGCATCACCGTGCGCTTGCATGAGGCGGATCAAACTCTGATCCTGACCGTCAGCGATACTGGAATCGGCATTCCGCCCGAGGCTCTGCCTGATCTTTTCAAACGCTTCCATCGCGTGGATGGAGCCCGCGGCCGCACCCACGAAGGCAGCGGCATCGGTCTGGCCTTGGTGCATGACCTTGTGCATCTGCATGGCGGCACGATCGACGTTCAGAGCATCCCAGGAGAAGGCACCCGTTTTCGCATCATGATCCCAACCGGCTCGTCGCATCTGCCCGCGGATCGTATCGTCAGCCAGGGTCAAGGCTCGCGAACGACGCGGGCTGCAGCGTATATCGAGGAAGCCCGCCGCTGGCTCGGTGGTCATGGTGAGACGCTTCCTCCGTCTCACGATATGGATCCACGCTTCAAGATGACCAGCGGCGCGCGCGTTCTTCTCGTCGATGACAACGCCGACATGCGGGAGTATTTGCAAAAAATCCTGCAGCAGAACTGGACGGTGATGACCGCATCGAACGGTGCGGAAGCCTGGGAGATCGCGCGTGCAACCGTCCCGGACCTTGTGCTGACCGATGTGATGATGCCCATCCTTGATGGCTTCGGACTCTTGAAAGCGCTGCGCGAGGATCCTCGAACGCGGCTTATTCCCATCATTATGCTTTCCGCTCGCGCGGGTGAAGAATCCCGCGCCGAGGGGATGGAAGCCGGAGCGGATGATTATCTGGCCAAGCCCTTCAGCGCTCGCGAGCTCCTGGCCCGCGTCGGCGCCAACCTTGAAATGGCCCGCATCAGCCGTGAGGCTCGTGAGCGCGAGCATATGCTGAGGCGGGAAGCGGAAGAGGCTCATGCGACCACGCTTGCCGTCCTGGAAAGCATCGGGGACGGCTACCTGGGACTTGGTCCCAACTGGGAAATTACGGCGTTTAATGTGCAGGCGGAAAAAATCAATGGTCTCCGCCGCGAGGATGTTCTAGGCAAAACCCATTGGGAGGTTTGGCCTGCCTCCGTCGGCACGTCTTTGGAGCAGGAATACCGACGGGCTGCGATTGAAAGAAAGCCCCGCGTCATTGAGAATTTTTATGAGCCTCTGGGCCGCTGGTTCGAAGTCAATATCTATCCCGCCAAGGACGGCGGCATCTCCTGCTTTTTCCGCGATATCACCGAACGCAAGGAAGCCATGCTGCGGCACGACCTCGCGAGGCGGGAACTGCAGAGCATCTTCAAACATGCGCCGGTGGGCATGGCGGTTTTGGAAGGCGCGGATTACACCTATTCCCTTGTGAATGATGAATTCATCAAACTCTGGACGGGTTCGTCCGACGTTCTCGGCCGCACGTTTCTTGATGTCACCCCGGATGCCAGGGAACAGGGTTTCCTGGCGATTCTCGATCGCGTGTATCAGGGTGGACAGGCGGAAACCATTCACGATATGCCGGTCCGCTCTCGACTGACCGATGGCCGCCTTCAGGAATTCCACGTGGCCTTCGTCTATGCGCCGAAGCTGGATGACAAGGGTCGGGTCACTGGCGTCGTGGCGATCGTGATCGACATCACCGCGCGAAAAAAAGCCGAGCAGGAACGCGAGAAGCTCCTTGCACACCTGACCGAAGTCGATCGACGCAAGGATGAATTCCTCGCCGTGCTGTCCCATGAACTCCGGAGTCCTTTGAATGTGATCGGGGGGCATGCGGAACTCCTGCGCTATGAAGAGCCCGGCACGCAGGAATTCATGGATTCCCTGGATGCGATTGAACGCAATACCAAGGCGCAGACCCAGCTCATCTCCGACCTTCTGGATATCTCCCGCATCGTAACCGGAAAATTCCTGCTCGATGTCAGCAGTTTCGCCCTGACTCCCGTCGTGCATGCCGCGGTCGATGCCGTTCGTTTCGGAGCGGAATCCAAGGGCGTCCGCATCAATCTGCAGCTCGATCCTCGGGTCGATTCCTTTATGGGCGATGCCATGCGCGTGCAGCAGCTGATATGGAATCTTCTGTCCAACGCTGTGAAATTCACGGCGCCGGGCGGCTCTGTGACGTTGGCCACCGAGCTTTTGAATGGCGCCATTGCCATCCGCGTGAATGATACCGGCAAGGGCATCAGTCCTGATTTCCTGCCTTATGTCTTCGATCGTTTCCATCAGGAGGACGCGTCGAACACCCGTAAATTCGGGGGTCTTGGTTTGGGTCTGGCCATCGTCCGGCACATTGCCGAGCTGCATGGGGGCTCCGTCGCAGCCAGCAGCGAGGGCCGGAACAAGGGTTCGACGTTTACCATCCGGCTTCCGGTTCGCATTCATAACCCGCATGAAGTTTTGGATGATACGGCCGAGGAAAAAAGCCTGCAAAGGGCAAGGAGGCCTCTGGAGGGCCTTAGCATTCTGGTGGTCGATGATCAACAGGACGCGCGGGAGATGGTTTCCAAAGCCTTTCATCACATGGGCGCCATCAATAACCTTGCGCCGTCCGGTGCGGCCGCCCTGGAACTTCTCACCATCAAAAAATTCGATGCGATCGTCTGTGACGTCGGCATGCCCGAGATGAATGGACTTGAATTCATTCAGCGCTGGCGGGCGATTGAAAAAGAACGGCAGCTGACGATCACCCCGGCCATTGCCTTGACGGCCTATGCCAGCGAGCAGGATCGGCTGGAAGCGCTGGAAGCCGGTTTTCAAGCCCACCTCACCAAGCCCATGAGGATTTCCGAGCTGAGCAAGGCCGTCGCCGCCATCTGCAAAGACGCATTGGATAATTGAGAGTTTTTTGGGTTTCGCCCCAAAACAGGAAATTACAGGAAAAAGAGCTTGCTCCGATAGACACTTATCAACTGTCGAGAGGAAGCCCTGCCGTGCGACGTATGGACCCGAAAACGCCCAGTGAAAGTTCCGTGATCATGACGCAACTGGTTCTGCCTGAGCACACCAATCCGCTCGGCTCCATCTTCGGGGGTGTGATCATGTCCTGGATGGATATCGCCGCCGGGATCTGCGCGCAGAGGCACAGCCGGACCGAAGTCGTCACGGCTGCGGTGGATACCCTTCATTTCTTAAGTCCAGTGAAGATCGGCTGGGTCGTGACTCTGAAGGCCACGGTCAACTACGCCCGCACATCCAGCTGCGAGGTCGGAGTTCGCATTGATTCTGAAAATCCGCTGACCGGTGAGCACTTTCACACAGCCAGCGCTTACTTTACGATGGTGGCCCTTGGCAGTGACAAGCGTCCGACCAAGATCCCCCCGCTCCGTCCGGAATCAGATATTGAAAAGCAGCGTTTTGAAGAGGCGGAATTCCGCTGGCAGGAGCGGCAAAGGCTCAGGAAACAGGCGAAAGACTGATCAGTCTTCCGCGGTGTTCACCATCCATCCGGAAAAGCCATCCAGGAATTTTTTAAAGCCGTCCAGATGCTGCAAGGGAAACTGATAACGCTCCGGGTGCTCCAGCACTCGGTAAAAGCAGGCGAGCCACTCCCTCCGATGCGCTTCCGTGATGCGGAAGGGCAGATGCCGGGCTCGCATGCGCGGCGGCCCATAGGTTTCCATATAAATCGGCGGGCCACCGAGAAGTCCGATGAAGAACAGAGCTGATTTTTCCGAAGCCCGCACGAGTTCCCGCGGAAACATTCCGGCAATCGCCGACCGTCCGAGCCCTTCATAAAAATCGCGCAGCATCGCTTTGATATTCTCATCACCCATAAGGCCATAAATCTCGCGACTTGGAGCTGCCGCACCATTCGGACCTGAATCGGGCACATGAAGCGGAGAATCCGCCTTTCGAAAGAACTTTTCGCGCATGCAGAAAACCTCCGCTTGAGGCTTAGTCCTAGCCGGCCCCCGGGTTTTCGTCAACACTCTTCCGACTGAGAGCGGCAAAACGAGCCCCCCTCGACCAGGATTCGGTGGTGAAGACCAGGCACATAAATTTTTTCCTGCAACAAAATTTTTTTTCAAGCGTCATGACGTTGAATCTTCTTTTAACTTGGAGATAATTCTATGCAAGGACGCTTGAGTTTCGCCAAAACAGGAATCATCGCACTTTTCCTTTCTCTGACCGCACAGTCTTCTCTTCATGCGGACACAGCGGCTGCAACGGTCGGTTCCGATCCCGAGCAACTCCACGGAGCCAGCTCTGAATCGCTCGACCTCAGAGCCAACACCTACATCGCCGTCTACTACTCACCCGCCAACGGAAATTGGGGATGGGGACGTTCCAACGATTTGGAGTTGGCCAAAGCCATCGCGCGTGGTTACTGCAATGACAACAGCTGCCAGTACATCTTCTGGACGCAAAATGCCTGCGCCGTGCTCGCCGTCGGATCCGATCGCGGCTACGGCTGGGCATGGAACACCGACCGCCTCGCTGCCGTTCAGAATGCTCTGCAGAACTGCAGTAACTTTGCTTCGAGCTGTAAGGTTGTGTTGAACGAGTGCACCTGATCCCACTGACGGGGTTTCCGGGGCAGGCTCATCCTGCTATGAAGCGGCCGTAAGGGCCGCTTTGTAGCCTGGGACTAACCCAGCCATTTATCGGCCAGGGGACAAATGGCTCTTGCTCACACTCTCATCATCTTGCTAGTCTTCACTTTTGCCGAGCTCTTTACCTTCGAGATCAACATCAGCATGCTCAAAGAGAAGATACGTTCGCAAGTGGGCAGGGTAACACAGATAGCCGCAGCCCTTGCCAATGGCGCCGTCACATTCATAGTCCTCAAGGCCTTGAACAGCCTTGTTCCTGATGCAGCGCTTTTCTCGCAGGTCACAACAGTCTTCCTGCTCTTCTCGCAATATCTCACGGCGCTCGACCTTGGGTCTCATGCGGAATTTTTACGACTTTTTCCGCGCCTTAAGTCATCAGAAATACCAGCTGCCCTTTCCAATCTCTTCGGTTTTCGTTTTATTTGCTGTCTTGTTGCGATTGGGATTTCTATTGCGCATGGTCTTGTGGCAGGATTTTCAGGTCCGGTTTTCGTCTCCTTCCTTCTGCAGGCCAGCACTCTTCTGCCCCTTGCTGCACTTTCGGTTTGGGACAGCTATCAAATCGCCCAGGGCCATCTGGTTAAAGCCATTCTCTTGCGCATGGGCCGGCTCGTGGCATCCCTCGTTTTCCTGCTTTACTGGATACTCAGCCCTTCGCCACAGGTGATCCCGTCCTATGTAAGCTTCGCACTTACACTTTGGTTCATGGCGCTGGTATGTTTCTTCATGCTTCCTGTCATGCGAACACTCCGTCCCACAAGGCAGGCTTCCTATTCGGGCTTTTTAAAAACCAGTCTCTTCGTAGGTGCCGCGACCGTTGTCGCCCTCCTTTTCCATGCCGTCGCCGTCAATCTTATCGGAGAGACGGGAATGGCCCGCATCAACGTCGCGATTGCTATCATTACACCGTTGATGATCGTTTTCCAAACGCTCATCAGCCTCGCTCTGACCCATATCTTTCATGCCGAGAATCCATTGGCCTATCGTCGCGCGACACGCAAGACCCTCTTGAAAATTACCCTGCTCGCACTCGCGACTACCTGCGTACTGCTCCTAAGCTGGAAGACAGGAATTCTGAACTTTGTCTTCCCGCAGTCGCTGAGCTTCTGGCATGTTTTGGTTTACTATATCGGCCAGCTGGGCGCTATTTACGCCGTCCCTTACACGGCGTTTTCGATTCACTCGGAAAATCAACGGGCCGGAATTCTGGTATACCTCGGCCTGGGAGGCCTGGGTTTAGGCCTGCTCCCTCCCATGATCCAGGCATGGGGGGATTTGGGCTATTTGCTGTTTATGAATGTCTATTGGCTGGCCGTAATCCTGATTTTTTATGGGATGCTGCGCTTGCGAAAAGCAGCCTAAGCCAAATCTGATGACAGTTGACATCCCCCCTGTTATCATTTCAGCCACTGGAAGGCATTCTTATCCAAAATAGCACAGTGCCAAACACGCTTGGCTTTAGCACAAAGAATAAAAATGAGTCGATTGAAGTCAATCCCAGCTCTTCTGACAAAGCCTGAGTACCTTTTCCAACCTGCTCAGATTTTTAAACGCTTCGCAAGTAAATCAACGGAAGAGACAGCTGTCGTTTCATTACCCTGGGGCATTTCCATGCGCGTTTTCCCCGGTGATGCGATCGGGACAGCGATCCTGAATTCCGGCGTTTACGATATGGCCCTCTGCGAAGCGATCTTCCGCCTTGTCGATGCTGGCGACACCGTCGCCGATGTTGGCGCAAACATCGGGTACACGGCCAGCTGTATGGCGACAGCTGCGGGTCCGCAAGGCAAGGTTCTGGCCTTCGAACCCATGCCCGAACTCTACCAAATCGCCAGTACCAACATTGAAAACTGGAATCATGCACTGACCGCGAAGGTTTTGCTGGAAAATATAGCGCTGTCGTCCTCGGCGGGAAAGATGGCGATCTTCGTTCCTGAAGAGTTTGCGAAGAATCGCGGCATCGCGACGATGCAAAAGCCCAGCAGCGGTAGTTCCACCTCTCTGATGGTGGATGTCGCACGTTTGGAGGACAAGATACCCGCGAATGGACTGGGACTGATGAAAATTGATGTCGAAGGCCATGAGCTGGATGTTTTCAAGGGAGCCGAGAATCTCTTGCGCGAGCATCACATCCGCGACATCATTTTTGAAGACCACGGTCTCTATCCGTCGCCCGTGTCGAGCTATTTGGAGTCTTTCGGTTATACGATATTCACTCTGCGCAAGGGCATTTTCAAGCCCCATCTGCAGGACAAGAAAGCCCGCGGCACGAGCGTTTACTGGGAAACGCCAAACTACATCGCAACAGCTGATCCGGAGCGCTGCCGCAAGCGTTTCAGCAGGATGGGCTGGCTATGCTTGAAATCACGCCGAAGCTGAAGGTGCCGCTATGCCTTTGGCGCCACCTATTATTTTTGAAGAAGAGCAGCTGGGTCCGAGCGTTACCTTATGCTGCTGGAATATGAAGTATTGACTCAATGGCATTCGGAAGGGCTCGTACCAACGTTCCGAGGTAAACGGCCCCACGAAATGATCCCCGAGCAGGTCTTTTCTGACAAAAAACGCGTTCACTCCGGTGACATTGCATGCGACCAAGGCATAGCCTTGACTGCCCTTGTTTTGCAAAATATTCTCGAAGCATTTGAGCGAAGCTCCGAAATGATCGTCGCCGAAGTTTTCGACTGCATCATCCACGGACCAGTCTATCTGAGGCCCGAAACGAGCATTATACTCCACGATGATGACGCGAGGGTTGATGACGTTGATCGCCTGCAGAACGAAAGCGTCTTTGCTGTCAATATCAAGGGACAAAAGATCGATCTCGCCACTGAAATGCTTCTGTATGTAGCTGTTGATGTTGTTCTTGTCGATGAAGACGTTCTCCAACTGCAATTGATTCCGGAATTTTTCTGCGCATAGTTTTATTTTTTCACTCGCTACGCCTTCAATCCAAAGGCCTTTCCAATTCTGATACAAAAGAGTCAGCGTATTGCATTCGCGTCCATCGCCCACGCCGATCTCAATGAAGGAATGATTCTTCACTCCAATTCGCCTGAAAATTTCAGCGATGATGCCATCTTCCTCGTTCTGAGAAAAATATTTCTGGCCGAAATGCAGCAAGGCCCTGGGATCCTGGTATTTTGGCTGCTGCAGAATCTGCCTGTAAAGGGATTCCGTGATCGCTTGATAAGCAAATGTTTTGGGCAGGAACGCGTTGAAAAACTTTAGAAAAATGGTTCGGAATGCGTCTTTAAAAATCACGAAGGCCTCTTGTCAGAAAAATATCGGTTGTAAGCTCGTAATGTTTGCTCTGCGATCACCCGCCAAGAGTATCGGTCTTTGATTTTTTGGGCTTGCCCTTTGCCATTCCTGCTATCGTTCAGGGCTGCTTTCAGTGATGTCGCAATACTTTCCACATCAGCGTTGCACATAAAACCCAGGTCACCAAAATATTCACGGACGGGCGGACATTCCGTCACGACCAGATTGCATCCGTTAAGACCTGCTTCGAGGCTTGATAATCCTGTTGTTTCCCAGTGACTGACTAAAGCATGGACGTGAGCGGCAGCATAGGCATCCAGAAGGGTCTGGTGATCGACCTTTCCAAGATAGCGAACCGTACTGGCTGTGGAAATCCTGTCCATGACCTGCGAGCTGTATGCCTGCTGTTTACCTTCACCCAAAGCACCGATCAGAATAAGCTTCACCTTGAGCCGGTCGGCGGCCTCGACAAGATTGAAGGTATTTTTTCGATCTTCAATCCGGTGGACGGACAGGACGAATTTTTCCCCAGGCTTCAGAAAATTGGAGAGCTTGCTATAGAACCGATTCGGATCTCCACCTTGAAACGTTTCATCGACGCCATTAGGGATTTTCTCGATTTTCCTGGGATCCATGCGACAGATCCTCGCAAGCTGGTAAAGCTCTGAGTCGGAGTTAGGAAAGATCCCAGACGCCAGGAGCAGAGTCTTACGCAGATCATAGGCGTAGGTTTTGGGGATGAAAGCCGATCCCTGCAGGTAGGCAGCCTTCAAACTCGAATTCCAAAAAATCACAGGCGATATGAACATAGGCTTTCGGTCAGCTGCAGCCTGCGCCAAATGCAAATTATTGGGACCAAAAAAGTGGTAGACATCGGCCCATTCGCGCTGTGTTCTGGATTCGAAATCAAGGTATTCAACGTCGCAGCCAAGCAGCCTCAAATGTTCGATGGTCTTCTGAATCTGAACTTCCTGTCCGCCAACCATAAAACTAAAGGGGATGTTTGGAACAACAACAACTTTCATCTTTCACCATATTTAGAAAAGCACATGATGACTTGAAAAAATCATCGCAGGGTATTGGTTATGGAGTGAAGCCCTTCAATAAGCGTCGCATTTTAGCCAATACAGGGGGTGCTAGCAATCTATAAGGTAAAGTTCGCAACCTGCATTCTGTCACAAGCCTCACCAGTCCACGACAAGATGTCATACCCTTAAAGATAAACTTTCCAGTGGCAGAGAATTGTTGACCGCTTCGTATCCTGAAGGGACCGTTTGGGGGGGGGCAAAGAGCAAGGTCCATGATGCAGGATCCAGAATCGAAGGAGTTCTGTTTCCGCCTCTGCATCGCTATCAAACTCGCCCAGGCAACTCACAGTAAAGATTCCAGCACCCACCCTGGAGCCTTGCATCCACCGGCGTCAGCCGCTTCTGGTCCTCATCAATCATGGACACCTGAAAACCTTTTTCCGTCAGCTGCTCCAAAAGCTCGGCAGGCGTCGTGCCTGCTCGTTCCAAAGCCGCAGCGTTCGATTCAATAAACAAATAAAAGGGCCCGCGCTCGCGCACCTGGCGCCAGAAGGCATCCCCACCTTTCAGCACATCCAGCTCCGCGCCTTCCACATCGATCTTCATCAGCTGCGGCAAACCCTGCGTTTCCGCAGCCAGTTGATCGAGCGAGGTCGCGGTGATCTCCAGAGTCTTCAGCTTCTTCGGGTCTTCAAGCTTCACAAGGCTTGAGACATCCGATTCCATCTCATCACAGAAAAACTGCAGATGCCCTGGCTTCGCGGCAACCGCCAGCTGCTGGGCCTTGATGCGACTGTCCAAACGATTTTTTTGAACGTTACGCTGAAGGAAAGTATAAGTCCGCGGATTGGGTTCAAAGGCCAGAACCGGCCCCTTGAGTTTTCGGGCCGCCAGAAGACTATAAACGCCCACATGCGCCCCGATGTCCCAGAAGCTATCGCATCCCTCAAGACATCGCTCAAAAAGATATGTCATGTAAGCCTCGCGCCGGCCTTTGGACAGTTCCTTCAAAAGCCCAAAATCCTGGAAGGCCCCTTCGACCTGGAGGCCCTGAAACTGAACGGACTTGGTTTTGATCCACCGCGACAGCAGCGCCTTGCCAAAGACTCTTACCCTTTTCACCAGACCCTGTGACATGCAATATTTCCCCAAGTGCCGCCTGCATCGCAAAGGACGGATTTGAATTTCCTAGGATGGCTTTCATAACGACAGAAGTGAAGCACGAAAAGCCTCAAAACGCAAGATTTTAGCCGAACTGAGGCCCTGCTGACAGGCGTGCTTCAGGCCTTTGCTGATAAAGTTCCAGCATGGCGTCAAGGGTTCGGGCCGCGATCACTTCATTGGTGAAATGACTCTGGGCTCGGCGTCGCCCCTTGGCGGCAAGTTTTTGCGTGAGGCGCGGGTTTTCACACAAAGTCCGAAGACGCTGCGCGAGGATGGAAACATTCCCTTCCGGAAAGACGAGGCCACCGCCGCGGATCACGCGCGGAATCTCGCCTGAATCCGAGCCCAGCACGACAGCGCCGCTCAGCATCGCTTCGACGAGGATGCGTCCGAACTGCTCCTTCCAATTGCTTTTGGTATGCGAAGGCAGAGCCAGGACATCAATCTGCCGAAGATAACGATAGACGTCGGTGGATTTTTTGGACCCAAGGAAGTGCACGCGCGCCCCAACGTCCAGTCTATCCGCCGCCTGCTTCAAAGCCTCCTGGTAGGGCCCGCTGCCCAGAATAACAAGGTGAATCGGCAGATCCAAAAGCGAAGGCAAGGCCTGAATCAGGTCCTGAATCCCCTTCTCTTCCACAAGCCTTCCTGCAAAGGCTACGATAAAAGCATTCTCAAGCCCGCTGTCAGGACCGAAGACCTCGGCACGCGTTTCACTCGGAATTTTCGCAAGCGTCGCCGTATCCGCACCCATCTGCGGCAGGATATAGGCCCGCTTTTGAAAACCTTTTTTGCGCAGAATATCCAGCGCCTCCTGATTGCCGGCAATCGCCAGGGGGCAGGATCGAAAGACCAGCTGTTCAATCCAGGAGAAAGGCAGAGGGTAGTTCTTATGAATATTCTGCCAGGTATAAAAAGTGCAGGGAACACCGCGCTTTTTCGCCAACGAGAGAGCCTGGGCCGTGACGAGGGAATAGTGCTCCTCTTCAATATTAAAAACATCGGGAGCAAACTCATCAAAGGCCGCGGTCAATCCTCGATAAAGATGCAGATGATTGTGCCCGTTGAAAAGAAGAGGCAGCCGGCGTATCCAATAATTATCCCGCGCATCCGGTTCAAAGTCTTGCCCGGCCCAGTTATGCGGAACAACCAGCCCAATTTCAAAACGCGGATCCGCCGCCATCAGCTGAAATTTTTGACGATAGGATGCAGCCACATAAGGTTTCGATAGAAAGAGCACTCGGATTTTTTTCATGCGGCCCTCTCAGGCTTATGCGTCCAGGCCGGCAGATTCAAAAAGAGGACACAGAAAAGGATCACGACTCCCATCCGCACGCAGGTGTCATCGAAGGCGTTCTGCGTCAAAACTCCGAGCGAAAATATCAAAAGCGTCTGCTGCCCCGTGTTCCTTATGAACGCATCCCCTATCCATCGTTTTAGAACCCTCCAGGTCATGACCAGCCAGAATCCATAAAGGGCCAACGCAATCAACCCGCCCTCGGCCACGATCTGAATATACTGATTATGAGCCTGGTACTGCTTTTTAAAGTCCCCCAAACCGAGGCGCTCATAGTAGGGTTTGCGGAAGGCATTCCCCTGATGCACGCCATGCCCGAGCCAGGGTCTTTCCTGAATGATAAGAAGATGCGCGTGCCAGAAAGCGAGCCGATCATCCGGATAATCCGACATCACATCCTGCGCTGTCGGGTGCAAAAGATTATGAAAGCGCGCTGACACCGGATTATCCGTCACAGCAAGGCCGGTCCCAATCAAAAGCGAGGCCATCAGAGCCAGAAGACGCTGACGCCCCGAGAGCATGATGAACACATTCCCCAGCACAACGAGCGCCGCCAGCAGCTGAACGATACGCGACATGGAAAAGAGGAGAAGCATGGCCGCGCCCGCTGCGAAGCACCAGCTTTGCCAAAGGCGCGGTGATTTCAAAAGAAGGCGCACGGCGAAGGGCCAGATCAGTAGCGAAGCATAGGCGAGGCTCATAGGATGCGAATAAAAACCCTGCGCGCGGCGCGTGGTATGTTCCACCAGGGAAAGACCGGAAAGTCGCCAGGGGAAAAGATACTGACTGAAAACAGCAAGGCCCCAGATCAAGACCAGCCCAGCCGCGAAAGACAGGAGCTTTTTTTTCTGCGCATCATCCAATTTGGGAAGCAGACCCGTGAGCCATGGCAGGATAAAAAGCGGCGCGTAGCCCACAAAATAGGACCCGGGTTCCGCATGATGCTGGCTGGGACTGATCAGTGTCGCGAACACATTCCAAAGCAGAAAAGCAGCCATGCCCCCGAGCAGCCACCGCACATCACGCGGCATGGTTTGAAAGGATGAAACGAGGCGCGCGCGGCCAAGATAGAGTGCAGAGAGAAAGACAAGGGCCTGCCCGAGACTTTGAAAGGCCGGCCCGAAGGGAAACACACAGAAGAGGAGGACCAACACAATCAAAGTCGCCCTGGACGAGCCGTCATCGGAACCCTGCATTCAACCACCGCCGCTGAAAGATGAACAGTCTTCGCAATCAATCAATAACACCGGCACCCAGACAAAGATCACCGTCATAGATCACAGCATACTGCCCCGGGGCGATCCCGCCGTCGGGCTGTCCGAGTTCCACCTGCAGGCGTCCCTCACCCAGATCGCTGAGGCGACATTCCGTAGTGCGTTCGCCATGACGAATCTTCACGGTATAGAAACGATTCAAATCCGGCTTCTCTTCCAGCCAATGCATGCTGCTGATGCTGAAATTCAGCTGCGGTCTCTGCAGTCGTCCTTCTTCCGATGATACGTAGACAATATTCTTTGCAGGATCCTTTTGCACTACAAACCATGGCCCGCCGCTTAGACCAAGTCCCTTGCGTTGTCCGATGGTATGGAACCAAAAACCCTTATGCGCGCCGAGGACACGCCCGCTCGCGACGTCTATGATGTCACCGGGCCACTCGCCCAGATGGGCTTTCACAAACTCACTGAACTTCAATTTGCCGAGGAAGCAAATACCCTGGCTATCCGGACGCGCCTGAGTCGGCAGATCATAATGAGCCGCCAGAGCCCTGACTTCGCGCTTCGGAATATGACCGATCGGGAACATCGCGCGGTCGAGCTGGACGCGACTGAGTCGTGATAAAAAATAGGTCTGATCCTTGATCGGATCGACGCCTTTCAAAAGCTGCTGATGGCCGTTATGCAAACGCTGCCGCGCATAATGCCCCGTGGCAATGCGATCGTAGCTGGCATCAATGAGGTCACAGAAAGCCCCGAACTTGACGTTCTGATTGCAAAGGATATCCGGGCTCGGCGTCCGACCCGCCTTCAGTTCAGAGATGGAATGCGACACGACGCGATCCCAGTACGCGGTCTGAAGGCTCACGATTTCCAAAGGAACGCCCAGCTTTTCGCATACGCCCTGCGCATACTGAAGGTCCTCTTCCCACGGGCATTGACCCAGGTACTGCAGATCATCTTCAAGCCATATTTTCAAATAGAAGGCCTGGATTTGGTGCTTCTCTTCGCGCACCAATTCCGCCAGGGCCACCGAACTATCAACACCACCAGAGAGCAGCATGGCGATTTTCATAGAGTCATCTTCCTTCTGGTATGAGGCACCAGGACAGCCCTTTTAGCATGGAAAATTCAGGGCCGAAAGCCCTGTTTTCAGCTGAACGCTTGCCCTCGGCCATAGGCTTGCCTATCTTAAGCCGAACCTGGAACCAGGAGACGGACATGGACATGGAAAGTCACGACGCGCTTGAAGAAGGCCGCGTCAAAAAGATCACGGTAAACGAATACAAGCATCATGAGGCCGGCCTCGACCTTATTCTGAAGAACATGACGCTTTATCTTTTGAATGAAGACGACTTCGGGATCAATCCTGATCAATTTGACCCGGAGCGGCACGAGCATTCGATACCCAAGTACGAAATGGCCCGCATTTACTTGCTCGTCTGTGCGCTGACCGGGGATGACCTGGGATTTACGCCCGAGGACCGCGATGATCCCGTCTATCACATCTACGAAAAGGCGTACCATCGCTGCCTGGTTTTGGAAAGCGATCCCGAACTGATCCGGCGTCTCGACCAGATCGCACAGACCTGTGGATTTGCCCGGCCGCACTCCTGAGATTTGTCCGCGTCCCGGCGTAAAAAGTCTTGGGCCAAGGGGGAAAAGCTGTTAAAAGGGGCGCGTTCCCCCACCTTGGACCAACTTTTTCAATTGGATATCGACATGACTCAGCTTCCCGGCAAACCATTGGCCTTGATCTCGGTCACCGACAAAACCGGTATCGTTGACTTCGCCCGTTCCCTGGAACACTTGGGCTTTCAAATTCTGTCCACCGGCGGAACCGCCAAACTCCTCGCCGAATCCGGCGTGGCCGTAACCGAAGCCGGAGCGCATACCGGCAGTCCTGAAATCCTCGATGGACGCGTCAAGACCCTTCATCCCAAAATTCATGGCGGCATCCTCTACGATCGCGAGAAGGACGCCCATGTCGCGCAATGCCGCGAGCACAGCATCCAGGGCATCGACCTTGTGGTGGTGAACCTTTATCAATTCGCCGCGAAAGCGGTCGGCCAGCAGCTCGATCTGCCCAAGGCCATCGAATATATCGACATCGGCGGACCCACGATGCTCCGCGCCGCAGCGAAAAATTATCGCTTCGTCGCGCCGCTCCTTGATCCCGCGGATTATGATCGCTGCCTTGCGGAACTCAAAGCAGGCGGCCTGACTGATGAGTTCCGACGTTACCTGGCAGCCAAGACCTTCCGCGCGATCTCACAGTATGACAGCATGATCGCAAGCTACTACGAAAAGAGTCTGGAAACTGATACAGCCGAAACCCTCGCCCCTGCCTATGACCTTCGCCTCGAATCCCAGCAGACTCTGCGCTACGGTGAAAATCCCCATCAAAAAGCCCGTTTTTACCGCTCGAATCTGAGCACCACAGGCGGACTTCAGGACGCCAAGGTTCTGCAAGGGAAAGAGCTTTCCTATAACAACCTGCTCGACTGCGATGCCGCCGTGCAGATGGTTGCAGACTTCCCGGAATATACCGCCGTCACCATCATCAAGCACAACAATCCCTGCGGTGCCGCCCTCGGCCGTACAGGTGAACGTCTGCTCGACGTTTATAAACGCGCGCTGGCCGTCGATCCCAAATCCGCTTTCGGCGGTATCGTGGCCGTGAATAAAACCATAGATGCGGAAACAGCCGACGCTCTTTCGCAGCTCTTCCTCGAATGCATCGTGGCTCCTGCGTTCAGCCCGGAAGCCCGGACGGTTCTTGCGACCAAGAAAAACCTGCGCCTTCTGGAACTCCCCTATCTCCTCCCGGCCAACAGCGCCAATGCACCGAAACAACTCGATGTGCGTTCCGTGCTCGGCGGCATCCTGGTCCAGGATCGTGATCAGATCCGCGCGGAAAATGGCCGTTGGGAAGCTGTGACTCAGCTGAAACCCACCACAGCCCAAGCGGAGGACCTGACCTTCGCCATGCGTCTTTGCAAGCATGTGAAGTCCAACGCCATCGTCTATGTGAAAGACCTCGTGACCGTCGCCGTCGGCGCGGGCCAGATGAGCCGCATTGATAGCGCGACTTTCGCTGCAGAAAAAGCCAAGGAATTCGGCCGCACGGTCCAGGGCTCCGTCATGGCCAGCGATGCCTTCTTCCCCTTCCGCGATACTGTGGACCTCGCCGCGAAACTCGGCGTGAGTGCGATCATTCAGCCAGGCGGCTCGATGCGCGATGAGGAATCCATACAGGCCGCCAATGAACATAAGATTGCGATGGTGTTCACCGGCGTTCGTCACTTCAAGCACTAAAAAGACATAAAAAAAAAGCCCGGTGATCACGCACCGGGCTTTCTTTTTTAGTTGCGCAGAGCTTTTCCAAGACCAGGAATCACCTGGTTCACTTTCCAGTTAGAACCCATGAGACTCGCGCCGTCTGCTCCAAAGGTCGCGCCTTCGAGAGTTTTAGTTCCCGTCTGGCAGCTGCCGTAAAGGATGGGGCAGGTATCGAGTTGATACTGGTCTCCGAAGAAGACCGTCGCGCCGATGAGGGTATTCAAAGGCGAAAGGTCAGCGACCTTGGTGCCTGTGATATCGAGCTGGGAGAGAGCCTTGAGTCGGTCCACGCCCTTCAGATCCTGAAGCGGATGGCCACGCAAAGACAGTTTGGTCAAAGACGGCAGTTCGGTTTTATCACCGATGGTCTGCACGCGTCCGCCGTTCAAGGCTGCCAAACCCTCGGAAGGCAGCATTAGACTTTTCAGTTTCGGATGCGAGAGGGCTTCCAATGTGGTGTAAGGGAACTCGGCATAGCTCAGGTTTTCCAGCTTCGGAATCTTACCGATGAAGCCAAGGTCTTTGGTTTTCACAGCATTCAAATCAAGGTTGGTCAAATTGGAAAGCTCGCTCAAAGCGTCCGCATAAGCAAGTGTGACATTACGAATCTTCAGACTCTTCAGACCGACAAGGCTCTTTAAAACCCGCATATCATAGTTCAAACCATTCGGCAGATACCAGGTGAGATCGCCATTGAGTTCCACCGAAGTGGAGCTTTCCAAAGACTGCTGCAGGAGATCACAGATCGCATCATCATAGTAAACTGCAAAAAAGCCTTGATCTGTCAACAGCGCTTTAATGGTCGTTCCATAGAAGTAGTCTTCGTTGTCGACCGTATTCCGACAGAAATCAGCCACTTTTTTAGGATTGGGCACGCGATCAAAGGTGCAGCTGACACCGGCCGGGCACTCTGCAAGGCTCACGGGGTTATCGCGCAGATCAGCCTTTTGCAGAACCTTCAGGTTCTTAATAAAATCCGTACTGGCAAGAAGGTTGCTACTCACAGAAAGTTCCTGAACATCCGCAAAGCCTGCTGCCGGAAAATCAACTTCCGTCAAACGGCTGCCAGGAACGGTAAGTTTCCTGATGCCTTTTTTGTGAAAGCTCCTCAGCACCGCAGGCTCAGACAGAACTTCCGAACCGATTTCGAGTGTCTGAATGGATTTCACGGCGGAGATATCGAGCCAGCTGAGATCCGTTTTGTGATCCAATTTCAATTCCAGAGTCCCCAGAGCAAGGTCCTGAGGCAATGAAATTTTGGAAGCATAAGGCCAGCTTGAAATCTTCAAGGACTCAAGATTCTTCAGCCCGCTCATATCCAAAACCGCTTCGGGATAACCACTTTGAGCTGCAAAATCAAGGTTCTTCAGCTGCGTAAAGGACCCAAAAGCAAGCGTCTTCAGTTCACCCGGGGTCATGTCATCCAACTTGAGGTCTTCCAGAACCGGGCCCAATTTCTCAAGGGGCTTCAGATTCAGTTGACCATAGGGGCGCCGGCTGCCAGGACTCAGCTTAAGCTTCCGCAGCGCAGGCAAACGGGACAGGGCCTCAAGACCACGGGATGTGTAGTCGCCAATGACATTCACCTCCTGAAGGCCGGTCCAGCTTCCCAAAGGACGCAGATCGGACGGCTGGTCATCGTACTTCAGCTCGTCACGCTGGCTCTTCATCAGCTCGTAGCTTGTGATCTCCTGCACGCGGGCCTGAGAGAAATCAGGATCCACCCAAAGTTTTACGTGTTCGTCATCACCCAGCAGCGGACGATGCTTGGCCCATAGATCAAAAAGCAGGCGATCGACCGTATTCCAGGCCTGCTCATTATGATAGGGATACTCAATCCACTCGGCCCAGGTTCTGGGTTCGGGAACATCATCCGCTCTCTTTTCGCCCTTGATAACAAAAGGAGCATCGCTACGATCTGGGTTCCGATCGGCCAGCCGCTTCAATTCCTGGGCGGAACGCTTTTCCAGCCAGGGAACGTAGTCACCGATGAAAGTATAGATATCGCTCAGAGCCTCACAGGAAACCGCACGATTGGCGAAACTTTCCGGGTTCACATAAGCCGTGACGCCGTTGGTCACACCGATCAGATACCATTTATTATCAATCTTCGCATAAGCCGGACCGCCCGAATCTCCGTTGCACGCGCCACCCAGTTTTTGCTCCACCGACCCTTTGAACACGAGAAGGCTCATAAGACGCGGCGTATCATAATATTTTTCCAACGCGGTATTGGTCTGAAGGAGTTCATCCTTGCAGCCCGCATCGCGGCAGCCGGTTTTTTCATAACCATAGCCGGCCAGACGGAATTCATTCGCCTCTTTCAGCTTGGACGGATCGCGCAGAACTTCCATCGGTTCGAAGCCCTGAGGCACGGGAGTCTTGAGCTGCACCCAGGCGATATCGAAGTTGGGAAAGGCCGCGGCGCCATACGGCTTGTACATATCCACTTTTTCGACTTCGACGCGAGGCATCACGGCTTTGGGATCACCAAACACCACCGAGAAGGGTCGACCATCATCCACGCAGTGCGCGGCTGTTACAATCATGTCCTTGGCCACCACGCTGCCGCTGCAGAAAGTACTCAGACCATCACGGCTCAAACCCACCACGTTATGCAGGGCCGGACCCTCGGGATCATTCGTGACGGGACGACCACCGATTATATCAAGTTTGCTATCACTTTTCGAATGGCAGGCTTGAATCGCACTCAAAAACGCCAGGGCAGAGCCCAGTATCATCTGCTGTTTAAATTTCATGATAGACCTCACCCTTCCACAGGAGCGAATTGATTCAAGCGACCATCCACAAAGCAACCATTTTTCACGTCATAGGCATTCAGCTTTGTGACCGTATGCACGTCCTGCAAAAGACCGCCTTTGATTTTGCTCAGGCGCAGATAGGGATTGCCAAAGCCTTCCTGCAGATAGAAAAGATTGGGATCATTTTCGTTGGGAATAAAGGTCAAGGATGGCTTCGCATTCTTCAGTGCGCAGGGACCTTTGATGTGCTCGAGTTCAATCGTCCGTTTGGCCGAAAAGAATGTAGCCTTGAACTCATGACGTTCCGCCATGATCTCGGTCTTGCCTTTGCCGTAGATCAAAAGACTCATCAGCACATGACCATCGGGACGGAAGGTATAGGTGACGTTGCCGAAGTAGTTCGGATCCGAGAATGTCGATTGCCAGTCACCGACCACCCCCGCGATCGGCGTTGTTTGACCTTCGGGCGCTGGCGTGACCGTGGGACTCGGAGTCGGCACGGGGCTTGGCTTTGGTGTCGGTGATGGCGTTGGAGTCGGCGTAGGTTTTTGATTGGGATTGACGGTCGTGGTCGGCGCTGGCGCAGGCCCCTTCTTGTTCGAAGAGGATGAACAGGCCGAGAATAGACTGCCAAATATCAGCAGCCCGGTTGAAATCAAATGCTTGCAGGCCATGGTGTGCTCGGGTTACGGGTGATTGAAAGAGTCCTTGGGCAAGACGCATGCGCTTGGCTTATATTGCAAAAAAGGGTGACAGTCAAGCCACTTAGACTTACCTATACCAAATATACCCGGGGTAAAAATGCGGCTCATTTTTTCAAAAAGTCTGGGCTGGCGAACTTTTCACGCTGTAAGAGGATCCTTCAGCTTGTGGGGATGCTTGAGAAATCCGGCCGCTTTTCAGTTTTCAGCGCGGGGGCCGAAGGATTCATTAATAGGTGTGGGGATGGTCCAAACACCGGAACACTAGAGAAGGAGTCTTCCATGCGCATCGCCCGCCATCTGACTCTTGCCGCTTTCCTGATCGGAAGCAGCATCTTCGCCGAGGCTAGCCACGCCATAGAGAAAGAAGATACAGGGACAGATGAGGGTCGCATTGCTTTTGTATACGGTGGGGAATGCAGCCAACTGGCGCAACTCAGCCGCCTGCAGATTCAAGCCGTGACTCATGCGGTGCATGCAGAGAATTTCGATCGCTTCTGTCATGCGCAGGGCATTTATAGCTGCAGCGATTACACAGCCATGCTCGAAGGAGCCGGCGTGCTAGAGGAAAACGATAGTTTCGGCTGCAACTTCGTGCCGGCCAGACGCTGAGATCAAAAAACTGAATAGTTTGAATTGAAGGCGGCCGCCCCAAAAGCGGCCGCCTTTCACATTTGTCAGAGAAGTCTCGCCGCTTTCGAAGCCAGTTCGCTCCGCTCACCCTTCTGCAGGGTGATATGAGCCGCGATCTCTTCCTTGCGGAAACGTTCGATCACATAGGTCAGACCGTTGTTCTGCGAATCGAGATAGGGGTTATCGATCTGATAGGGATCGCCCGTCAGGACGATCTTGGTGCCTTCACCGGCGCGAGTCAGGATGGTCTTAATCTCGTGCGGCGTCAGGTTCTGCGATTCATCGACGATGAAATACTGCGCAGGCAAAGACCGGCCGCGGATATAGGTCAGAGGTTCAACCGCCAGCATGCCCTGATTGATCAGCTCCTGATAACTCTTGTTGAAGCGCTTCTGCCGTGATCCGGGCGAACCGCCGAGCAGGAGGTCAAGATTGTCATAGATCGGCTGCATCCAGGGATTGAGTTTCTCATCAATGTCACCCGGCAGATAACCGATATCGCGACCCAGGGGAAAAATCGGACGCGACACCAGCAATTTCTGATACTGGTCTTCGTCCGTGGTTTTCACAAGGCCGGCGGCGATGGCCATCAAGGTTTTGCCTGTGCCGGCCTCCCCACTGATGGTCACCAGCCTGATTCTATCGTTCAGAAGACACTCCAAGGCCATGGCCTGTTCCATGTTCCTTGAATAAATCCCCCACACACCTTCGTTGCGGGGCTCGATCATCTTGATCACGTCTTCAAGCGCATCATAGATACCAAATACGACCGAAGTCTTATCATTCTCGTCCTCGAAAAGGACGAACTGGTTGGGAAAAAGCTCCTCA
Source organism: Oligoflexus sp. (assembly GCF_035712445.1). NCBI lineage: Bacteria > Pseudomonadati > Bdellovibrionota > Oligoflexia > Oligoflexales > Oligoflexaceae > Oligoflexus > Oligoflexus sp. The sequence goes on from NZ_DASTAT010000068.1 coordinate 87,968, forward strand.
TCGGGCAGGCGGATTTCGCGATTCGTATAGAAATCGTTGATCACGTCCGGCTTAACCGTTACGGTGATGAAACCCGTGTAAAGGTGGGAGATATCCACCTTATCGGCGGCAAAGTCTTCCGCTGCGAGGCCGAAGGCATCCGACTTGATACGCAGGTTGGTATCCTTGGTGATGATCAGAACCTTGCGCGTATCCCCGAACTGCTTCTGCAGCGTGAGTCCGATGGCCAGGATATGGTTGTCGGTGCTGCTGGCCAGGAGTTCGGGCAGGATGTCCATGTTGTGACCAAGGTACACGTACAGCTGTCCGGAGTCTTCGCGGTTGTCGAAGAGTTTGATGCCGGACGAAAGAGTGCCCTTCATTCTCAAACGGTCCAAGATACGGGATACTTCACGGGCATTGCGGCCTATATCGCTCTGATCCTTCTTGAAGGTATCAATCTCCTCGATGACGGAAATGGGGATAACTACGTCGTTATCGTCAAATTTAAAAATGCTGAGGGGATTGCTCAATAGAACGTTTGTATCCAGTATGAAGACTTTCTTCATCAGGGGCCCTCGTAGCTTGTTGACTTGTATGGCTCTTTCTCACCATTAGCATAATTCTCAGGGCATCAAAAGTCGCGAATCGTGAATTTCCTAAAAAAAGGCGGTGCCCTGGGCTGCTCCTTCTCCGTTATAGGGCTTTCCCCTGTGGAAAGTAAAGACGATGACTCTCGCTGACAAACGATGCAGCCCTTGTTATGCTACGGGGAATGAACTTTCGTCAGCCGGAGGCAGGACCCATGGCAGAGGCTACAGATCTCCTCTATCAACTCAATCAGCAGTCGCGCTCGCTCTTTCAGGAAAGGCAGGTCATCCTGAGTTTCAGCGGTTTTCTTCGAAAGCTGCGCGAGCGCCCGAGTCACTTGATTCGCAACTCCGCCCAATATCTTTACGATACCTTCAATCACTTCGGCCGCACCGAGCCAGGCAATGGCCTCGAGGATTTCGCGCGCTGGAAAGTTTTCGACCTCGGCACGCACAAGAACGTTCCAATCGTTGGGTCTGAAGGCGTGCAGGACGAGATCTTCAAAGTCATCACCGGCTTCGTCCGCCAGGGCTACTCAAACAAACTAATCATGCTGCACGGGCCCAACGGCTCGGCCAAGACTTCGATCATCGAATCCATCGGCCATGCCATGCAACGTTACTCGGAAACCGAGGAAGGTGCCGTCTATCGTTTCAACTGGATCTTTCCCACCGATAAATCGCTGACGTCCAAAGCGATGGGCGCCGTGGGACCGATCGGCTTCAGCGGCATCCAGGGCGAGGACAGCAGCATCCGTGAAGATTCCTTTGCCTTCCTCGATGAAAGCAAGATCGCGTCCAAGATCCACTCCGAATACAAGGAAAATCCGATCTTCCTGATCCCGATGCCGCAGCGCGCCATCTGGCTCAAACAATGGATTTCCGAGGAAACAGGCGTGCCTGAATCCGAAGTGGAAATCCCTCAGCACATTCTGCTCTCGGGTCTTTCCAAACGCAACCAATTGATCTGGGAAAATCTGCTGGCGGCGTATGACGGCGACCTGGCGAAAGTCCTGCGGCATGTTCAGGTCGAACGCTTTTTCTTCTCGAAGCAGTATCGCGTCGGTATCGGCACGGTCGAACCCCAGATGTCGATCGACGCTTATGAAAAGCAGCTGACCATCGACCGCAACATTGCCAACCTGCCGCCTGTTCTGCATAACATCAGCTTCCACGAGGCGGAAGGCCCCCTGGTCGAGGCCAATCGCGGGATCCTGGAATTCTCCGATATGCTGAAGCGCCCGATCGAGGCCTTCAAATATCTTCTCACGACGGTGGAAAAGGGGTCCGTGAACCTGCCCTCATCCACCACGCATGTGGACGTCGTCTTCTTTGCCAGCACCAACGAGAAGCATCTGGACGCGTTTAAAACGATTCCTGACTTCGCCTCGTTCCGTTCGCGCTTTGAACTCGTGACCGCACCCTATCTTTTAAAACCTTCTCTGGAGCAGCAGATCTATGCCCAGGACATGCGGGCGCTGGGGAAAAGCAAGCCGATCGCGCCGCATGCTCTGGAGATGCTCTGTCTCTGGGCGGTGATGACTCGTCTGAAGCAGCCGAACCCGGATTATTATGATTCGAAGTACAGGGCGCTGATTGCACGTCTTGACCCACGGCATAAAATTAAGCTCTACGAGGGCGAAACGCTCCTGCCTCTTTTCAAGCCACAGGAAGAGGCGACGCTGCGTGAACTCCGTCGAGCCATCCTGGATGAATATCAGAACGTCGTGGCCTATGAAGGGCGTTTCGGGGCCTCACCTCGCGAAGTGCGCAGCATCCTCTATCGGGCGGTGCAGAATCCAAAACACACCACTCTGACACCCATGGCGCTCTTTGATGAATTGGAGCGTCTTGTGAAGGACCGCACGGTCTATGAATTTCTGCAGCTGGAGCCGCGCGGGAAATATCACCAGCCTCAGGAATTCATCACGGTCTGCAAACGCGACTTCGCCGATGTCTTTGAAAAGGAAGTCACGGCCTCCATGACTCTGGTGGACGAAGAGCAGTATGAAACGCTTTTGAGCCGTTACATCGAAAACGTGGTGGCCCAGGTCAAGCGTGAGAAGCTCTATAACAAGATCACCGGCAACTATGAGCAGCCGAATGAAAACCTGATGCGCGATGTGGAGCGCATTCTGAAGGTGAACGGTCCGATCGAAAAACACCGTGAGGCGCTCCTCGGCCGTATTGCAGCCTTCAAGATTGATAATCCCACCGCCGCGATCGTGGTCAGCAAGATCTTCCATGAGTACATGGACACGATCAAGCAGCACTACTACGAAGAGCAGAAAAAGCAGGTGGAAGATAACTTCAAGGCGATGCTGGTCCTGGGAACGGACGAGGCCAAGAACTTCAAGGACGATGACCTGGCTCTGGCCGAGACGACCTATAGGAATCTGGAAAAGCGCTTTGGCTATCCTCGTGAAGCGGCGTTTGAAAGTCTGAAGTTCCTTCTGACCTTCCGCACCCAGCACACCGTCACCTGATAAAAAAAAGGTGGGCGCTGGCCCACCTTCTTTCTCTTTACGCGACCAGCACTTTCCTTCGCAGCATTTCCGCCAAAAACCCTTTGCCACTTTCCAGGGCTTTCACGGCGGGCTCCATAAGGAGCGTCGCATCCAGCTCGCGGCTTTCGTCCGTGAAGAGATCCAGAACGGCTTTCTGCTCGGCGGAGATGGCCAGTTTCCACTCGACGGATTTGCTGGCCTTGCGCGTATGATAAAAAATAATAAAGGGCTTATCCTGATAATACTGATCATGCGGCGTCGCCTGCGGATTCGGATGAATGCGCACCTTGCCATTCAGCATGAAGGAACCCTCGGGCAGATCCCAAAGCTTCCCATAGGCCTTGAGCACGTCCTGCCAGATCACGCTCGGCCGCACGGTTTCGCCGCCGCCTTCTTCCAAATCCTCGGGATCAATCTGATCCTCAAGGCGTTTGGGAACCGCTTTCACCATCGCCTTGTCAAAGGGCACCGATTCGCGGATCGGCTGGCTGTTGGCGATCTCCCAGAGGTTGTCCCGCTCGCGAACCACGGCTGCGGCGCAGGCCCGCATGAGTTCCTTCTCACGGCCGAGCCAGCTTCCCCAAAGGAGTTCGCGCGCTTCATCCTGCCAGCCGCTCGGGGCCGATGTCTTATGAATATTTTTGGCGAGCTTATCAAAAGCCTTAAAATAGCGATCCAAATCAAACCCGGCCTGAGCCAGGGCCCATTGGCCCAAGGCCATTTCCACCTGGCTCCCCAGGACCTGGACCTGATCCCAGAAGCTGTCACCGGCCTCGCCATGATCCTTGTAGCAAAAGAAGGTGGAGCACACGGAATTGCGGAACGCGTGAATATTGCAGTAGCCCGTCGCCTGATCGAGGTTCGGGCACAGCACCTTTTCACTGCGGCCAAAGGCATCCTTCTGCAGATCATCCAGGTAATCGACCCACTGCAAAGGCGCATAGTGCATGCCTTCCGGGATCAGCATGCCGCGATCAAGGAGTTTATCGAGCACCGCTTCGCCGTTGGGAGTTTCCGCCGCCAGCCCCAAAAGAAAATTCGCCACGCGCGGATGATAGGTGCAGCAGCGAAAGTCGCGCCGATAGCCTTCATAAGCGGCTTTCGGACAATTCATGCAGGTCGCGCGCCGCTCTTCCGGGATTCTGAGCCCAAAGAGTTCGCGCGGCATCATCGCCGTCCATATACCAGGAAAGTTATGACTCCCGAGCCGGGACGGACGCAGGAATGGATCGTCTTTTTGCAAGAGAGCTTTCAGTTCAATCATGGCAAGATGGTCCGCTAGTAGGGTGGCTAAGAAAGGCGGCAAGGCTAACGAAATTCGTGGCCCCTGGCAAGAACTCAGCTCGCAGGATAGCATGACATGACCGACGATCTCACATCGAAACTCCGCGGCCTCAAGTCCCAGCTCCCGGCAGCCCGCGCCCCATTGAGCGAAGCCGAGAAGGATGCCCTGATCGTGGCCCTCGGTGGCCCGCGGACGGCCGAGAGCATCCGCAAGGCCATGAGCAACTTCCCCCACGAACGGATTCCCTGGCTATTCAGCAGTCTGGATAGCCAATTGGTCGTTGATGTCATGGCCAATGATATGGAAGCGGCCATAGCCCGCGCCAAAGCAGGTCAAAACCGCGAACATTCATGAACTACGCACTTTTTTTCATTGCCCCCCCATCGCCCTGCCGCTATATTAAGGTTGCCAAACCCGGACTCAGCCGTATGAGCATACGTGGTCATTACAAGGCTTGGCCGACTGTTACCATATAGGAGTAAGATCTTTTTGAAAGTACTAGAGCGTTCTGATCTGAGGACCATGAAAGAGGTTCGGCTTGTAGGCGAAGGTCGCAATGACATTGTCACCGCAAGTGAAGCGTTGCGTATCGCGGAAGAAGAGGGACTTGACCTCGTCCTGGTGAGCACGCCGGAAGTTGTTCCGCCTGTTGTCCGGATCGAAGACTTCAAAAAGCTGCAGTACGAGAAAAAGAAGAAACAAAAAGCCAATCGGCAGACCTCCGATCTGAAAGAGATTCAGCTGAAGGCGAATATCTCGGATCACGATCTGCAGACCAAGGTGAATAATATTGATCGCTTCCTGGAACGCGGAGACAAGGTGAAAATCGTGGTCCGCCTTAAGGGTCGCGAACGCGATAACCCCCAGCGCGCCCATGACCTGATTGACAAGGTGATCGGCACGGTCACGATCGCCTGCAAATCCAACAAGATTCCGGGCCCCATCGCGACAGCTATCCTGGAACCTGCAAAATAATTCTTATGCTCCTTTGAGACTGCATAACCCGCGTCGCCCAAGAGGCAACGCGGGTATCGGCATTTCCACCCACATAACTCCTCTCATTGGAGCTTCATAGGACCTTGGTTATGATCATCCCATGACCAACACTTCGTTCGAAAGGAGCGGACTATGACAGAGCAGGACAATCGTGCCGTCGATGCCATCTGGAAAACCGATCTGGAACATGCCAACGAAAAATTGGTGCTCTACCATCTGGCCAGCAAGCATGAACTGGGGGACCGCTATTCGTCTGCGTGGAAGAGTGTGGAGCGATTCATGGATGAATTCCAGCCGCGCTGGTCACACCTGAAGGACCTTAAGGAGGCGACTCAGCTCAGCGATGTGAAACTGCAAAGAACCATCGAAGCTTTGCAAAAAAGGGGATATATTGAAACCCAGCCCAACAATGAAGTCCGGCACCGCGGAGGACTCGACGCCTTTGTCTATGGCATCACGCCCAAAATCTTCAATGACTATCGGCTCGGTCAAAGCCAGGCGAAGAAAAAGCAGGCTTAGTCTCGGAGTCGCCGCAGGACTGTGGTTCGGGGCCAGCTCTCTGGCCACGGCCGCCGTCCCCCTGACGACAGCACGCATGGGACTTGGTCCCACCTTCGTTCAGACCAAGGATCGCGATCTGACGACCTGGGGCAATTACGGAACCTTCCGTTTGGGCGCTTTTCAGGAGCGCCTGAACCTTATCGCCGGCCTCGACCTTACCGCTTACCGGCTGCAGGACGCACCCGAAGCCAGTTTCCGTTATGACATTCACGGCAACGACGTCCTTTTTTTTCTAGGCTATTCCGAAGGTTCCTGGAGTCTATGGGGAGGCGTGGGCGCTGGTCAGATGCGTATCTACGATAAGGAAGCTCCGCTCGATGCGGATAAGAAAGAGCAGGACCAAACAGACGGCGCATACGACGAAAGGCGCGCGCATCGCTCCATCAGTCAGGTCACTGAAGCCGGTGTCAGCTATGATCTTTATCGCGCTCAATACGGAAAAATAGACGCCAGCCTCAGCTGGAGGCGGCTTGTGCCCGAGAAAGGCTGGCGTTCGGCTTACGCATTGACTATGATCGACTGCCTTCAATTCGAAGTGGGCTTTAAGTTGTTGGGTTGGTGATCACGCGCATAGGTAAAGAGCAGCATGCCGCAAAAAAATAATACAGCCGTCATCATTGGCAGCGCTTGTCCAAGTCTCGGCCAAAGCATCTGTAAACATCTTGGGATCGAACCCACGCGATCGGAAGTGCTGACCTTCAGCGAAGGGAATACCTTCGTACGGGCGCTCGAAAGCGTGCGGGGCAAGGACTGCTATATTATTCAGGGCGTATGCTATCCCGTTGATAAAAACTTCATGGAACTCATGTTCTGGGTCGATGCTCTGAAACTGGCTTCGGCATCCAAGGTTACCGCTGTGATTCCCTTCTTTTCCTATGCGAAAGGCGATAAGAAGGACGAGCCGCGCGTTTCGATTCGCGCACGCGTTTGCGCGGACGCATTGGAGGCCGCCGGCATCGACCGCGTGCTCGCCATGGATTTGCACAGCCCACAGATCCAGGGATTTTTCCGCAAACCTGTCGACCACCTGAATGCCCGTGGCGTGCTCGCCGATTATTTCCGCAAACTCGATCTGAAGGACTGGGTCGTGGCCTCGGCCGATGTCGGTTACGGCAAGAATGCTTTCAAGTTTGGCCAGGAACTGGGTTGCCCGGTCGTGATCGGCAACAAGATTCGCAAGGATCACAGCGAAAGCGCTCAGGTGTGGAACATCGTCGGTGATGTCAAAGACAAGAATATGCTGATCGTCGATGACATCATCTTCACAGGCGGCTCTCTGATCGCGATGGCTCAGGCCGCGCGGGCGCAAGGCGCGAAAAAAATCGTCGCGGCCGTCACCCATGGGGTTTTGACCGCAGGGGCCATGAGCAAGGTGGATGCGAGTATCATTGATGAGCTGGTCATTACTGATAGTGTGGAGTATCGCTTCGAAAAGCTCAGCCCGAAAGTCAAGATCGTGTCGGTTGCACCCCTTTTCGCAGAAGCGATTCGACATATCCATGATAATGAATCCGTCAGTGAGCTCTTCCCGAACTAGGGCAGCTCAAGCGTCCCAGCGGGCCTCAAAGGTCCGCTTACCAGGTCCTTCAGGCTGTATTGCCTGCCCCTTTTGACATTCCGAATCCTTCCTGTCGGCTCATCCCGGCCACCTCGCCGAAGCTTTTGATGCGCCAAGCTTTTGTTGTAATTTAGCCACAGTCCGGGAGCTTTTTTTGCCCTATTTGTGCGTAGCATCGTGACATGCAAAAGAAATTAGGGTGGACAGTGCTGAGCGCACGGGTGTATTGACCAAAGATCACCTCGTTCCAGGCACGACAGAGGTGATCCATCTCAGAGGGATCAAGAGAGGAGTCAAAAGTGCAAGGTAACGTATTGTCTAATAACTGGGCTCTCATTCTAGGGGGCTCCAGCGGTATGGGTTTGGCCACGGCCAAGAAACTCGCTCAAAACGGCTACAATCTGTTTGTCGTTCATCGCGACCGTCGCGGTTCCATGAAAACCGTCGATGCCGCCTTTGATGAAATTCGCGCCATGGGCGTGAAACTCGAAGCGTACAACATGGACGCTCTGAGCAACGAAGGCCGTCAGGCGATTCTGAACAACATCGCGGACACGCTTCACGATGGCAAAATCCGCGTTCTGCTGCACTCCATCGCTCTTGGCAACCTCAAGCTCGCTGCGCCCAAGTCGGATCCGAGCCTACCCTATGACGACAGCAACCTTCTGAACGAAGAGGACGTCTCCCAAACTATTTATAATATGGGAACGAGTCTGCTCTTCTGGGTCCAGGACATTCATAAGCGCGGCATGTTCGCCCCTGATTCGCGCGTGTTTGGTCTGACCTCGGAAGGCAACCAGGTCGCCTGGCTTGGCTACGCTGCCGTGTCGGCCGCGAAGTGCGCGCTGGAATCCATGGCCCGTACCATTGCCAAGGAATTCGCCCCGCACGGCATCCGCTGCAACATCCTGCAGCCCGGCATTACCGATACGCCTGCTCTCCGCCTGATTCCAGGCAGTGAAAGCATGAAAGAACATGCGATCAAGCGCAACCCGCTCGGCCGCATGACGACGCCGGAAGACGTGGCCGGCGTGGTTTATCTTCTCAGTCGCGACGAAGCCTCTTTCATCAACGGCGCCTTGATTCGCGTTGATGGCGGCGAAAGCATCAGCGGCTAAGGGAGCTGTTCATTTATGAGTTCTTATCAAGATCTTCCGCTGGAAGAAAAGTTTTCGCGGATCCTGTCGCTGGTTCCTCAGCGCGAGCCCTTTCGCTTCGTCGATCGCATCATTGAAGTCGACGAGCAGAGGATCGTGGGCCAGTACACCTTCCGTGAAGATGAATGGTTCTATCGCGGCCACTTTCCAGGGAATCCCGTGACACCCGGTGTGGTGCTGGTCGAATGCATGGCTCAGATCGGGCTCGTGGCATTCGCTATGCATCTGAAACTGAGCGCGGGTTTGGATCCTTCGGAATACGTGACCCTGTTTCAAGAAAGCCAAGTGGAATTTTTGAAGACAGTGCTGCCAGGCGATACGGTGACCGTGAAGGCGGAACAGGTCTATTGGCGACGCGGCAAGCTGAAAGCCAAAATCGATCTTTATCTTCCTGGCGAAGTTCTGGCCGCATCCGGTACGATGGCCGGCATGGGAGTGAAGAGTAACAATGCATAAGCAGAGACGAGTGGTGGTCACAGGCCTTGGCGTCGTGGCCCCCAACGCGAAAAATTGCGCGGAATTTGTGGAAGCCTTGCGTGCGACGCGCTCGGGTTTGCGATTCATTCCCCGCCTGCAGGAACTTGGATTCGCCTGCCAGGTCGGTGGCATTCCCCAGGGCATGAAGGAAGTTGCCGAGACGCTCTTCTCGGAAGATCTTCGCTTCGCTATGAACGAGTACATCACCTATGCTGCGATCGCTTCTTTGGAAGCCTTTGCGGATGCGGGCCTCAAACCCGTGCCGGCGAACGCGGACAAAGCGATGGAAGATACCGGCGCCATCATCGGCACCGGCATCGGTGGACTCGATACCTTCTCGGATAAAGTTTACCCCAACGTCGCTGCGCACAAGATCAAACGCCTCGGCTCGTCCGTGGTGGAACAGATCATGGCCAGCGGTGCCTCGGCGCGGGTCGGCGGTTTGCTCGGTTTGGGTGGTGAGGTGACGAGCAATAGCTCCGCCTGCAACACCGGAACCGAAGCCATTGTGATGGGCGTACGCTCCATTCAATGGGGTCTGGCCGATCGCATGGTGGTCGGGGGTGCGGAAGGATCAGACCCGCATATCTGGTCCGGTTTTGATTCCATGCGCGTACTCAATCGTGGTCATAACCACGATCCGGAAGCTGCCTCACGCCCATTGAGCGCAAGCGCCGGTGGATTTATTCCTGGCAGTGGTGCCGGGATCCTGGTGATTGAAGAATTGGAAACCGCGCTGAGACGTGGTGCTAAGATCTATGCAGAAATTATCGGAACAGCTGCGAACTCCGGCGGGATGCGTGCAGGCGGCAGCATGACCGCGCCAAGCGCTCCGGGAGTCCAGGTATGTATACGAAAAGCCTTGATGCAAGCTGAGATTTCTCCTGATAGTATCGACTACATCAATGGTCATCTCACTGCGACAATGGCTGACCCCATGGAGGTTAGGAATTGGTCTGAAGCATTGGAACTCGGTCCTGATCGATTCCCACGGATCAATTCCACGAAGTCCATGATCGGACATGCTCTTGGTGGGGCGGGTGCAATCGAATCGGTTGCCACTCTCTTGCAGATGAACCACGGATTTGTGCATGGGTCACGCAACTGCGAAGACTTCCATCCAGAAGTCCAGGCATTTGAAAACTGTGTGCCCAAACAGTCTCTTGACATGCCGATCTCCATCGCGGCCAAAGCCAGTTTTGGATTCGGGGATGTAAATAGCTGTATCATTTTCAAAAAATGGAGTCAGTGACATGGAACAACAGGAAATTTACTCGAACGTCGTCCGCATTATCTCGAAGCATGCGAAGAACGAAGAAGCCCTCAAGACTCTGAGCCCAGAAACCCACATCATCAACGACCTGCAGGTGAACTCTGCGCGTCTGGTTGATATCGTTCTCGATTTCGAAGACACCTTCGATCTTGAAATCAGCGACGATGATGCCGATAAGATCAACACCATCGGCGATGCGGTCAAACTCGTAAAAGACCTGCTGCACTGATTCTAAGCAATCAAGGTACCCAGCTCGCCCCTTGAGCTGGGTTATTTTTTTCCTTTTGGAATGCCCGACTGTGGAACTCGCAGCCAGACATCGCATATCCCTTCGCGTCCAGAAATTCTGGGGCTGGATCAACCTCTTTTGGTTTGGGCCATTGTTTCTGTTTCTGCTGCGCTTCGTGGGTGGTTACCGCTGCCTGAATCGTGAAGCGGTGCGCGAGAAGCTGGAAGGCATTCTGAAAGATCATCCGAACCGGCCCGTGCTCCTCTGCGCGAATCACATGACCATGATCGATTCGATGCTGATCACGCGCTTCCTCTTCCCGTTCCCGACCCTCTTCACCCACTTCGAACGCTTTCCCTGGAACATTCCCGAGCTGCAGAACTTTGGGGTCAACCCTTTGACAAGGCTGATGTGTTACCTCGGCAAGTGCGTGTACGTGGAGCGGAGCGGCTCTGTGGAATCGCGGAAGCTTTCGTGGTCGAAGGTCACCTGGCTCAATCATCAGGGTGATTTCATCTGCGTTTTTCCCGAAGGCGGTCGCACCCGCATCGGTCGCGTCGATCGTGACGCCGCTGTCTACGGCGTGGGTCAGCTGATTCAGGATAACCCAAGAACCCTCGTCGTCTGCGTTTACCTGCGTGGCAAGGGCCAGGACAATTACAGTTTCTTTCCGCGCTACGGCGAGGAATTTTTCCTGGACGTCGAAGTCTGCGACTGCAAAGTGATTCCGGGCCGTCGCGGCCAGAAGGAAATCACGATGCAGATGTTTGATAGCCTTGAAAACCTGGAGAAGAATTATTTTGCGGCTCGGCAATGACATCGTCGATCGCAAAGCCACAGCCGGTCACAACCCGCGTTTCACCGATCGCATTCTCAATCCGCTGGAAAAATCGAGGCGTCAGTCCTGGTCCCTGGATGAATCCTTCATCTGGTTTTACTGGGCCGCGAAGGAAGCCGCTTATAAGGCCATTCGTCAGTCCCGTGACATTCCCTTTCATCATCGTGAATTCATCGTATCGGACGACATGACGAGGATAGTCTGGAAGGACGAAGCCTTTCAGCTTCAGCTCATCGAAGACGCCGATGCGATCTTCGCCCTGGCCACCGATGGCCAGACGTGCCAGTGTCGTTCGCAGAGGGCTGCTTTTCCCGAGGAACCGACGCCCGCGCTTCAAAGTGAAAAGGCCCGCGCGCTTCTTTTGGATCTGGCGGCCACGCATCTTTCCCTGCCGCGTTCTGAGCTATCCTTTCAGGCTGAAAACCGTATTCCCAAATTGATTCATCAGGGAAAGCCCCTGCCCCACGCCATGAGTCTCACGCATCACGGTCGTTACGTCGCAGCTTCCCTGGCCATCCCATAAGCCCTGGACAGAACCGGGGTCCCCCTATATGCTCTTTGCCCGTCAAACACGAGGACTGATGCATGAGCAGCCACGAATTAACGGACGAAGAAGAGAGCCTGATCCGCGAAGAGGAAGAGATTTTCCGCGACGTGATCGAGGCCATCTATGAAGCCCGCCGCAAGCGGCAGGCCAGCCATGAACATCTGGCCCAAAGGCTGGAGGACCTGCGCGAAGAGGCGTCCAAGGCCAAGACCGCTGACCTTCCGGCGCTCTTCGATCAGATGAACACCCAAAGGGCGCTGATGGAACGTCAGCCGAAAAACACCCTGCCGGATATACAATCGCCCTATTTTGCGCATATGGGACTCGAGGAAAATGGCAAGCGCCGGGAAGTGCTGCTCGGCCATTTGACCTTTCTGGAAAGCCGCAAGCTGCCCATCATCGACTGGAAGCACGCTCCGATCTCGCGCATCTTCTTCAACTACCGCGAGGGCGAGGAATACGAAGAGGAACTGCCGGGCCGGGTCGCCTACGGAAAAGTCGTGAAGCGCCGCGTGGTCACGATTGCTCGCGGCCAGCTCTGGCGCATTCATGCCTTCGGCAAAAGCTATCGGAAAAAAGATGATGGCAGCTGGGTCCGCGATTCCGCTGGCTTCATTCCCAATCTTGCCGGGGGCTCCGGTTCCGCAAGTCGCACACTGCAATCGGGCCTTGGTCTGACCAATACGCCTGGGCCTGATGTATCGGCGCTGCTGGATCCGGAACAGTTCCGACTTTTGACCGCGGATGTGGAGGATCCTCTTCTGATCCTCGGCGGCGCTGGCTGCGGAAAAACCACCGTGGCTCTGCATCGCATTGCGTTCCTGCATCATCAGGATCCCAAGACCTATCCCCAAAATAAAATACTCGTGGTCGTGCCCGAGGAAGGCCTTGTGCGCCTTTCGCGAAAACTCCTCGACAGCCTGGGGCTCGCCTCGGTGGAAGTGCGGACCTTTGATGCCTGGGTTGAAGTGCAGGCCCGTCGCATGCTGCGTTCTTTGCCGGCTCGCGTTTCCGACTACACGTCATCCAATGTCAGCCGCTTGAAAAGGCATCCCGCTCTTCTGAAGATCTTCCCCGAAATCGTACGGCGGCAGTTGGAAGAGATCATCAAGCAGCTCGATCGTCATATTCCAGGTTCGCAGCATCTCCACGGACTTTTGCGGGATCGCACGGACCTCACCATGCTCGATCGCCTGAATCAGGCGGAAGCCCAGCTGATCAAAGAAGCGGAAGCCAACGCCGGCCATACCGCGCCGATGCAGCTGCAGAACATCAAAAAATTCTTTGATGATCGCAGAAAGCGTTACATGAACACCGTGGGCGATCGCGCGGATCTTTATACAAACTATGAACTACTCCAGCTGGCCGCCTCGCATGCGAACGGTCAGATCACAGACGGCATGATCAAAGACACCATGAGTCACGTCATGGAGCAGCTGGGACAGAATGCCGAGCAGCAGTACAGCGGCTATGCCTCCGATGTCTTGGAAACCGTCGATGGCCGCTCCTTGATTGATGATGAAAAAGAGCAGTCGATAGCCGACACGATTGATGTCGAGGACTTTGCCGTTCTCCTTGAACTCCATTACTTCAAAAGCGGCAAGGACGTGTCCCGGCACGGCCGCCTGAAAACCTATGCGCATATGGTGATCGACGAGGCGCAGGATCTGGCTTCCGTGGAACTGAAGGTCCTCGGTCGCGCGCTCGAAGAAGGGGCGGCGATTTCCATCGCCGGGGATGCCGCCCAGCAGATTGATCCCACGCACAGCTTCGCATCCTGGGAACATGTCCTCGATGAACTCGGCCTGCCGCGCGTTCATGCGAATCACCTGCAGACGACCTACCGTTCCCCGGAACCGATCGCGGCCTTTGCGCATGCGATACTCGGGCCTTTGGCTCCCGCGAAAAGACCCCAGGCCATCCGCGATGGATTGCCAGTGGCCAGGACGCTCTTCCCCGATGAAGGCCAGATGGCTGTATTCCTGAGCGATACGCTCACGAACCTGATGCTGAATGAGCCCCTGGCCTCGATCGCGATCATCACCAAATCCTGGGAATACGCGCTGTCGCTCTATAAGCTTTTGGAAGATATTCCGAAGGTGAGACTGGTGGAGGGCGGCGAATTTGAATTCCGTCCGGGCATCGACATCACGCCGGCGTCGGAAGTCAAAGGCCTGGAATTCGATTACGTGATCGTACCGGACGCCAACATCAACATCTATCTGGACAAGCCCGAGGATAGACGCCTTTTGCATGTGGCAGCGACCCGAGCGATTCACCAGCTTTGGGTGATCTCCGTGGGCCGTGAATCGCTGATACTGCCAACGCTGTCCGATTAAACGGAAATCATGCCCTGCTTCTGCAGTTCACGAACGCCTTTCTCTGCCTGCAAAACCTGGGGAGAAAGGCCTTCCTCTTCCACTAAAAAATCATAGGCCGGTTTATAGGGCATGGATTCCAGGATATGCTTGGCCAGATGGGATTTCAAAGTCGGAGTCCTTTCCGCATTGAATTCATGAATCAAGGTGTCCTTCGCAGCGGGATCGAGCTTCATCAGCTCCCGGATGGCTTCCGATTCGAACTCGCTATAGACGCGCATCGAATCCTTGCGCAGATACTGGATGAAGGCTTTCAGCGACTTGAAGCCCCAGGACCATTCCTGTTCCACCTCATCTTCAAAAAGTGAAATGCTGAACAGAAGGGTTAATTCGTTCTTCATGGTATGACTTTCATGTGAGAGGTCCCCGGAATCCAGAACCCTCGGTAATGCAAAGCCGATGCCTGCCTTATGGATGCCGTATCCAATTGAACCTATTGAAATAATTGGCCGCAGAAGCTGTCAACGGCCTGATCGTTGGAGTGAAGTCGCCAAAGCCTGGTCACCCTGCGTGTACACCTGCGCACTTCTTACTTTTCGATGATTTAAGGGTTTTCCCGATGGATTTTCAAAGAAATGGGTCGATGACGAGGATGGACTCAAGTCCTTACACAGGAGACCCCAGGTTATGCAAACTCTTCTGCGCCTGTTCTTTATTGCTCTTCTTGGATTCACGGCAAAGCCGCTATGGGCTGACGCTGTGGAAATCTCGACGGAAATGCATGGACTGGTGATCGGACCATCGCTGCGCTTCATCGAAGACGCCCAGCGCCAGATGACCAGCGAGGATATCTTCGCTTTGGATCCCAAGGCATGGAAATCGAGCCCGCAGCAGAATCCCAACTTCGGATTCACCCGCTCGGCATACTGGGCCCGCTTCCAGATGAAAAATCCCTATGCCACGACCCAGCGCATTTTCCTGGAATATGGTTACGCCAACGCTGATTACATCGACTTCCACATGCCCAACGAAAAGGGCGAATACAGCTGGAAGCGTTCCGGCGATCAGATGCCGATCACCGTGCGCGAAATTTCCTATCGCCTTCCGGTTTTCGTCGTCGATGTTCCGCCCGGTATCCATACCTATTTTATGCGCATTGAAACCGAAGGCGTCGTGCAGTTTCCCCTGAGGGTCTGGACACCGGAGGCTTTTCATAGCAAAAGAGCCTCCGAATCCGCCTTCCTCGGCACGGTCTACGGTTTCTTCCTCGTCATGGTCTTCTATAACCTTCTGCTCGGACTGAGCGTTCGCAGCGCCAGCTCCCTTCTTTATGTTGGATTCATCCTGGCCGGAGCCGGAAATTTCTTTGGCTACCAGGGTCTTTGGCTGGTGTTATTTCCCGACTCGATCAGTCCGCTGCTGGCCAACCAGGGTTTCATCATCTCTTCAGGATTTTTCGCATCCTTTGGCGCCATGTTCACCTATTCGTTTCTGAATCTCAAGGAACATCCACGCTTCATCCGCTGGATGATCTATCTCGGGGGTGCGATTGGCATCTTCGTCGTCCTTCTCTGCCCTTTCTCCTATAACCTTTCTGCCAAAATATCGACGGCCAATGCTTTCGTTACGGCCTTTGCCATACTCGCCGCTGCGGGCCTCGCGTGCTACCGCCGCTTCCGTCCGGCATATTTCTTCACCTTCGCCTGGCTTCTGAGCATCGTCGGCAACATGCTGAACCCTCTGGCTCTGGCGTCCTTGATTCCTGTCAACATGTTCACGCTTTGGGGGCCCTTCCTGGGTGTGGCGGCTGAAGTCGTGCTTATCTCCCTCGCCCTCGGCGACAAGATGCGGCTCGCGCAGGAGGAATCCGAGCAGCAGATCCGTGAACTGAACGCCGACCTGGAACGCAAGGTGGAAGAGAAAACCCGCGATATCATGGCGATCATGAAGAACATCAAACTCGGCATCTTCGCCATTCAGAAAGAAAGTTTCGCCATTCACAAGGATTATTCGCAGCACCTTGAAGACATGCTGCATCAGACGCAGCTGCACAATCGCCCCGCGCTGCCTCTTCTCTTTCAGAACAGCACTCTTTCCAATGATGAGCAGCAGCAGGCGAAATCGGCTCTCGACTCCAGCCTGGGCGAAGATGAAATCGCCTTTGAGACCAATGCCCACTGCCTTCCGCGCGAATTGCATTACAAGGCGCCTCATGCCGAGCAGACCTTTGAACTGGACTGGAACCCCATGACCAACCCCAAAGGCGAAGTGGAGCGCGTTCTGGTGACCTGCAAGGATGTGACGGAAATCCGCCGCTATCAGAAGGAGGCCGAACATCGGCAGAAGGAACTGAACTACATCGCCGAGCTGATCAATATCAGCCAGGAGAAATTCAGTAAGTTCTCGGCCTCGGCTCATCATTTCCTTGAAGAAAACAAGCGTCTTCTCAACGCTTCAGCCCAGAGTGGCGATGTCCTCAAAATTCTTTTCATCAATATGCATACGGTGAAGGGCGCCGCCCGCTCTCTCGGCCTGAAAGAATTGACCAATTCCGTGCATGAGGCCGAAAACACCCTGACCTCCCTGCAGAAGGGCGAAGGAACCTGGGATCGTGAGCGGATGCTGCGTGAACTCGAAGCCGTGGCCCAGTCCCTGGCCCAGTATGATTGGATCAGCACGAACCGCTTGAATCGCTCCCTGCACACCATGGATAGCATCGAAGTCCGCATCGAGGATCTGGAGAAGGAAGTTCAGGCCATTGAAGAACTTCAGGCGAACGTCGATCATAAGACCATGAACAGCTATCTGACGACGATGAAGCGGCGGATGGCCCGCTATGCCTTCCGTCCCGCGGCCGATGTCTTCCGCGAACTCTGTGAGCCGGCGCCGCGCCTGGCCAAGGATCTGGGCAAGCTGGCCCCGCGCATTCACATTGAAGCGTCGGATATCTGCTTCACCCATCGTTCCGTCGAACTCCTGCGCAACGTCTTCGTGCACATCCTCCGCAATGCTCTGGATCATGGCATTGAAACGGAATCCGAACGCAGGATGTCGGGCAAAGCCCCTCAGGGAACCATCGCGGTCAGCATGAAGGTCGAAGCGGACCGCAAACTCTCCCTCTGCATTCGCGATGATGGACGCGGCCTGGCGATCGGCATGATACGGGAAATTGGTATCATCAAAGGCTTTATCAGCAGCGACCAGGCCCCAGGCGCGGATGCCCTGGCCCAGCTCATTTTTGAATCGGGTTTCAGCACCAGCGCTGGCGTCAATGAAATCTCGGGGCGTGGCGTGGGCATGGATGCCGTGAAGCGCATACTCGAAAAAGAAGGCGCCGCAGTGAATATTGAACTGGATAAGACCAATGTCCCGGTCGGTTCCGAGTTCATTCCTTTCTATTTGCACATCACGCTTCCGGTCAGCCTTTACCGGCGCGTGGAAGCGGAGCAGAACCTGGCCATGGTGAGCTGAAGTCCATGCTGAAACTGTTAATAATCCTGCTCTTAGGGCTGCTCGTGTTTGATCGTCGGGCCGAAGGCGACATTCTGCGATTGCCCGGCGTGATGCCAGGGATTTCCCTTGGAACCCACATTGAAACACTTGAAGATAGAACGGGTTCCCTCCTGCTTGATGATGTGCGCGCTCCTGATGCCGGCTTCGTGCCTTCGCATCAGCAGCATCCGAATTTCGGCTTCACCCGCTCGGCTTACTGGGCTCGTTTCCAGGTGGAAAACCCCGGAACCAAACCCATGCCGGCTTACTTTGAATATGGTTATGCCAACACCGATAAGGTGGCCTTTTATTTTCCTGATGAGCAGGGTCAATATCAAAAGAAGGAAGCCGGGGACCGCGTATCCTATGCGACCCGCGATATCGCCTATCGCCTGCCGGTCTTCGTGACGGAAGTGCCGCCCGGCGTTCACACCTATTACGTCCGGGTCCAAACCGAAGGCGTGAACCAGATTCCCCTGCACGTCTGGTCGCCTACGGAATTCGATAGCAAAAGAGCATCCGAGGCCGCTTTTTTGGGCGTGATCTATGGCTTCTTCGTCGTCATGCTCTTCTATAACGCCTTTCTGGGCATAGTCTTCCGCAGCCTATCCTATCTTTTCTATATCTGTTTCATCCTGTGCTCGATCGCCAACCACTTCGGCTATCAGGGCCTCTATCTCGTATTCTTTCCTGCGGAAAGCGCGCATTGGCTGGCGAACGAAGGCTTCATCATGGCGACCGGCGCGCTGGTTTTCTTCGCCTGCACCTTCTCGCTGATGTTCTTGAATATGAATCGCGTGGCGCCGCTTGTGAAGTGGGCTCTGCTTATTGAAGCCGGCCTTGGGCTGCTGGTCTTCCCTATTGCGCCCTTCTCCTACAATATCGCGGTAAAAATCGCGACGGTGAATGCGTTCCTCGCTTCGGGCGTGGTGCTCACCGCCTCCGTGATCGCCTGTGTCAAACGCTATCGGCCCGCGTATTTCTTCACGCTCGCCTGGTTTCTGACCATAGTCGGGAACCTCGCCAATCCTTTGGCTCTGGCCGGCATCATTCCCATCAGTCTTTTCACCAACTGGAGCCATTTCATAGGCATCGCGGTCGAAGTCGTTTTGATCTCGATCGCCCTGGGTGACAAGATGCGACTCGCCCAGGAACGCTCCGAGCAAAAAGTCCGCCAGATGAACGAAAAGCTTGAGGAGATCGTTGACGAGAAGACCCGCGATATCAAATCCATACTGAGCAACATCAAACTCGGGATCTTTGCCATCGTGCCCGAAAAATTCGCGATCCACCGGGACTTTTCCATGCATCTGCGCGAGATTTTCAAGAGCCGGAAGATCGAAGAGAGCAATGCCCTCGATCTTCTCCTGGAAGGCAGCGCGGTCAGCGGCGATCAGAGGCATCAGATCAAAGCGGCCCTGGAGGCGAGCTTTGGTGAAGACGAAATGGTCTTTGAAATGAATGAGGGGGCCCTGCCCAAGGAAATTCAGTATCGGAGCCTCGACAGCACCCAACGCATCCTGGAGATTGATTGGAATCCCATGCTGTCCAAAGCCCGCAAGGTCGAACGCATCCTTGTGACCTGTAAGGACGTGACGGATCTGCGGCTTATTAAATTGGCCGCGGAAAACCAGCAGAAGGAACTCGAATACATCGGTGAACTGATCAATGTGAATCAGGAGATGTTCAGCAAGTTCGCCACAGCCGCGCGCCGCTTTCTGAGCGAGAACGCCGGTCTTTTGCAGAACAACGATGTCATCCGCCCTGACATTCTGAAGATGCTCTTCATCAACATGCACACCATCAAAGGCGCAGCCCGGTCCCTCGGCTTTCGTGAACTGACCAATACCGTTCACATGGCGGAAGAAGCCTTGAGCGAGATTCAAAAAGGCAGCCGGATCGCGGACAAGGCCGCGTTGCTGGCGGAACTGGCCCAGGTGGAGACCTCCCTTGGGACCTATGAATGGATCAACAATAAAAAACTCAATCGCACCCTGCATACGCCGGATACGATAGAGCTGCGCGTCGAGGATCTGGAACGCGAGATTATGTTCATCGAGGACATCGAAAGACTGAAGGACCTTGATTCCGTGACGCGGTCCCTCAGCCAGATGAAGCAGAGGCTCGTGCCCTATGTCTTCCGCAATGCCCAGCAGGTTCTGACCGAGATCTGTGAATCCGTACCCAAACTCGCCAAGGATCTGGGCAAGGAATGCCCCGAGCTGCGCATCGAGGCCAAGGATATTTTCCTGACCCACGCGTGTACGGAGATGCTGCGGCATATTTTTGTTCATATTCTGCGCAATGCCCTGGATCATGGCATTGAATCAGCAGCGGAGCGCACCCTGTCCGGCAAGAACGAACGCGGCGTCATCGACATCAGCATGGTCCCGGATTCCGCCGGCTGGCTCACGCTGACAATTCGCGATGACGGGCGTGGACTTGCCCTGCAGCTGATCAAACAGATTGCCGTCATCAAAGGTTTTTTACCCCAGCACAGTCCCGTGCAGCCCGAAGATGTGGCCCAGTTCATTTTTGAATCCGGATTTTCCACCAGCGCCGGTGTCAGTGACATATCGGGTCGGGGCATCGGGATGGAAGCCGTCCGCCGCCTTCTGCATCAGCATGGTTCGCGCATTCGCCTCGTCTTGAACTGCGAGGGTGATGATGAAAAAAGTTTCGTTCCCTTTTCGTTTCATATCAGTCTGCCGCCGGATATGTTCCGCCGCATGGGACCTCTGAAATCTCTGGCCCTTGTCGTTTAACTCTGCCCTTGCCAGACAGGAAGCATCCTTCTACGATGGCTGCACTTTCCTGTTTGAAAAGTTTTGGCATAAGGAGTTAAACGCCATGAAGATGTTGGCATTCACCGCTCTGCTACTGGCTCCATCCGTCCATGCAGTTGAACATCCGGCGACGTTTCGCGCGTCCTCACCCGAGGCGGTTACTTATTATCAGGATGTCGCTCCGATCCTCAATCGTCAGTGTCAGACCTGTCATCAACCAGGAGCACTGGCCTCGTTTCTGCCGCTCGATTCCTATGAACAGGTCAAGCCTCTGGCGCGATTGATTCGCAGCGTGACGCAATCCAAAAAAATGCCGCCGTTCATGCCTGATAATTCCGGCAGCTGCGCGACCTATGAAAACGCCAGGGTGCTGAGCGAAACAGAGCTTGCGACGCTCGCGGCCTGGGTGGATCAGGGCACTCCGGAAGGCAGCTGGGCTGAACTTCCCGCACCGCAGCAGCCGAATGAACTCCAAGGCTCCACGCATCAAACTGCGATGGAGGAAGCCTATACGCCGAACAAATCCTTGCATGATGACTATCGCTGCTTTCTTTTGAACCCGGGCTTCTCGGGATCGAAATCCCTTTATCTGACCGACTACCTCATGATTCCTGGCAACGATAAACTCGTGCATCATGTGGTCGGCTACCAGGTGACCACCGCACGCGCGGCCGAGGAAGCCCGGAAGAAGGATCAGGCTGATCCGGGACCGGGTTACAGCTGCTTCGGTGGGGCTGGTGTTTCCGGTGTGCGCATGGTCATGAACTGGTCACCGGGGACAGGGATTGTCTCGATGCCGCAGGATACGGGCATTCGTCTGGATCCTGATCTGCCGCTCGTCTTTCAGATGCACTACCATATTATGGATGAGAATCCCGGTTCGGATCAGACGACCATCAAAATGAAGATGGCCGAGAGCGTTCCTTACGAAATGACTCCAACCTTCCTGAGTCCCCGCCTTCCGCTGGTCATCCCACCGAAGACGGCTTCGCACGTGCATGAGGGCACAGCCTCACTTCAGCCTTATTTTGGAGCGGGCAAACCCCTTCGGGTCATGGGCGTGAGAGCCCACATGCATAAACTGGGAAGTCAGATGAATGTGTCGGTGATCAGGGCCGGGAGCCAGGAGAACCGCTGCCTCGTCGATGTCCCGCGTTATAACTACGCCTGGCAAAGCAGCTACTTTTTGAATCAGCCCATCGACATCATGAGTCAGGACAGCTTCAACATTCGCTGCGTTTATAATTCCATGGGAACGGACAAGACCACGACCTGGGGTGAAGGGACGGATGACGAGATGTGTCTCGCCACCATCTATACGATCGAACGGAAGAATTAAAGACTCAGCTCGTGATACTGCGCAACCAGCTGCCCCATCGTGGGCAGCCCTTCATCCAGCTTCTGGGCCTTCAGATATTCAGGGCTCCAGAGCTTGGAAAAGGAACGCTCACCCAGATCGCAGGCAAAGGTCACCACGCGGTGACCCGGCCCCATCTGCAAAGCCGTATGAAGCGCAGCGGCCGCATTCAAAGCCGAACTGCTGCCCAATACCAGTCCATCTTCATCCCGCACGTAGCGCGCGACTGTAATCAGCTGCCTATCCGTCACGCGCACGGCGGTGTCCACTTTCGCCTGAGCAAAGTTTGCGACCAGTCGCATGATGCCGATGCCTTCGGTGAGCGACGAGCCTTCACTCTTGAATTCGCCGGTCTTCACATAGGTATAAAGACCCGAGCCTTCAGGATCGGCCAGCACCACCTTGATATCCGGCAGCTGCTCTTTCAGATAAACCGAGCAGCCCCCGATCGTCCCGCCGGTGCCCGCTGCGGACACCAAGGCATCCAAACGCCCGCTGGTCTGCTGCAGGATTTCCGGGCCGGTGAAATCATAATGCGCGCGGAAGTTCGAAAGGTTTTCAAACTGATTGGCCCAGAAATACTGATCGGGTTTTTCGTCCGCGATGCGCTTTGCGGTATGATAAAAATGTTTCGGGTCCTTGAATGGACAGGGGTCGACCAGCATGAGTTCGGCTCCATGCAGAGCGATCATGCGTTCTTTCTCTGGGGTCTGTCCCTTTGGCATTACCACCAGCATCTTGAAGCCAAAGGCTTTGGCTGCGATGGCCAGGCCGATCCCGGTATTTCCGGCGGTCCCTTCCACGATGGTCATGCCGGGTTTGAGCCGTCCGTCTGCGATAGCGTCCTGAACCATGGCCAGGGCTGCGCGATCCTTGATGGATCCACCCGGGTTCATGAACTCGCATTTGACGAAGATATCACACTGGCTCAAGCGACTGAGGGAAGGGATTTTGAGAAGTGGTGTACGGCCGACAAGTTCCACGAGGTTGTGAGCAAGCATAGGCTTCATGGGTGACAAACTCCTATGGGAATCCCTTCAAAAATGCTGGAATGCATTCCGACCTTGCCACAGATTTTCTGAGGAGGCCAGCGCAGTCTTAAGAGGCGATGCCCGCGCTGGACTCAGCGCCTGGGTGTCAGCCAACATGTGTCAGGGATAATAAAGAAAAAATATTGACGAGCGAACGAGGGCCTCGTGTTTGGCGACTGACGCTCGCGCGTCATCGGGAGGAGCCAAACAATATTCCTCTAGCACCTGAGTGCCAAGTCCCTCATCCACTCGCCCTAAAGGAGTCTGCAACGTTTTATATAAAGCAAGGTGCGGGCCACTGCGGAAAGGCCCCGAGCCTTGGGATAAACGCCGAATACCAAAAACTTTTTTCAAACGCGGCGAAGCCCTTCGCCTGTCAGCATCCTGGTCATGTCTCGAACTGCTACACAGAGCGTTTTCACCGTGTTTTCCCCCGCTAAATCCGCTATTTGGACAATCCTTACCGGGCCTGTAAGGTGAACATTTCTTCATTCCATGCAATCTTTCACGGCCGGCATACCAATTGCACCAAGGCGTACGAGTTGTTGCTGATCTCTTTGCTGTTGCTGAGGTACTGAAGAATGAAGCTGATCCACCTGCCAATGCTAGGCCTTTTCCTGGCAGCTGCGGCCCCGGCCGCCGACCTTTCCATGAATAAAGTGGGCGCCTTACTGCAAAAGCCTTTGGAGCCACAGGTCTATCGCTTGGGTTTGGATTATGTCCAGGCCGATAGCGAGACCGAGCAGCGCGTCATCACAAGGCGATTGAATCTGGCCATCGGTCTGCCGGCCCGGTTCGAATTCGGCTTCGCTCTGCTGGACGTTCAGGAACCGGCGGTCGATCATAGCAGCAAACCCCTGGGCGGCAAGGTCTGGGTGAAGTGGAACATGCTGCAATCTTCAATCTTTAACGCCGGAGCCACGCTGCAGTATCAGCCCGGGCTTGCAGGCGCCGAGAGTTTTTATCAGGCGAGTCAGGACCGGACATCCTTCGGCCTTGACATGAGCCTTGCGCCCTTCACCTGGATGGAAGCCGCTGTCTACGGAAACTACAGTCGTCGGAAGGATGAGCGCCTCGGTGCTCTGGTCCTGGGTGATGAGTCCGTGGTCGGTGCGCGCCTCAGCTTGGGAACGGTGAACTACGGAATCTACGGTGATGCTTCGCAGCGGCATCTGACTGAGGAAAGCCGCAAGCTTTTTGCCCGTGAATGGGAAGCTGGCCTTTATCTGGGAACGGATGGCGTTCAGCTGAAGACCTTTGCCCTGATCCCCGATACGCATCGTTATTTCGGAATGCCGGAACGCGGTTTCGGAGCATCCTTGACCATGACCATCGGCGGGACTGCCAAACCTTTGGATCTTCGCGATCAGCCCGGTGATGCCCTGGAGGCGACGAATAGAGCCGAACGCGCGGCCGCCAGTGAACAAAGCGCCAAGGCTCCCGTTGAAGCGGGCGTGAAGATTCTGGAAACGAACGAGCTCGATGAGTTTCAGCTGCTCGAGAAGAAAGCTCAGGATAATGTGAAGAATCAGCAGGAAACCGCCGCGGAAAAAGCCGAGCGCGAACTGCGCGAGAGCCTGGAAGCCGAAAAGAAGATGGCCGCCCAGAAAGTGCTCGACGATGAAAAAGCCCGACGTGAAGCCGCAGAGGCTTATCAGAAGCGCGTTCAGGACGATCAGGACGCGTACAATGAGTACAAAGATGATGTGAACGAGGAAGTGAACCGCTACACGCTCCCTGACCAGGAAGACCTGAACTGGAACGGCCTGACCCCTTAAACCAGGCCATTATCCCACACCCATAGCCCATCAGCTATTTGGATTAAAATTCTGCCAGATAGCTGTTGCAAAAGACCTGGGGCTCCATTAAGCAAGCTGGAGCTTCAATGTCTTTCTTTGCTATCGAGGTGTTTCTTGAAATTCAAAATCAATGGACTCTCCAGCCTGCTTCTGGCTGCGGCGTGCTTTGCTTGCCATCCGCGCGAAGTCCAAAAATCCGAACAGAAAATAGTCGACACATCCCATCTGGATCGCGATCTGCTTGCATCCGGTCCTTATGGGTTTGACGAGACGCTCTATCAGGTCGCTCCGAGTCTGGATCGCGACATTCTTCCTGAGCCACCGTTCGGCCAGCCGGAAGTAAAAACGGACATTCGCGGCAAACTCTATCTGCCAAAGGGCAATGGTCCTTTCCCCGTCCTTGTTTTTCTGCATGGCAATCATGGAACCTGCGGGCTGCTCACAGGTCCGGGCAATCCAAGGCTGGATACGACGGTCGATTACACGCTGAATGGCTGGTGTCCCTCCGGGCTGGTGGAAGCGCCGAGCTTTCTGGGTTACGAGTATTCCGCAAGGCATCTGGCCTCATGGGGCTACGCGGTGCTTTCCATAAACGCAAACCTCGGCATCACGGGCCGCGATGGATACAACTCGCGTGATGGCGGTCTGGTGTATGCCCGCGGCGCTCTGCTTTTGAAGCATCTCATTAACCTGCGTCAATGGTCGCTCGCGGGGAATGCGCAGGCGCTCGATAACAAGAATCTCGAACTCAAAAATAAATTCGATTTCAGCGAAGTCGGCGTGATGGGTCATTCCCGTGGCGGCGAAGGCGCGCGCTATGCTTATAACATTTATCAGAACGCGAGTGCCGATAGCGTTTGGAAACGCGAACTCCCCGATCTGAGAATCAAGGGCGTCTTCGAAATCGCGCCGGTGGATTTCGGAACGGGCGAAGAACCTTTGAAAGTTGAAGCCCTCGGTACCGCATGGGCCGTGCTCCTGGGCGGCTGCGATCGTGATGTCAGCAACTTCATGGGCCAGAATCCATATGCCCGCATGCTCGGTGGTCAGGACGGTTTCCCGAAAGCGGTTTTTGCCGTCTGGGGCGCGAATCATAATTTCTTCAACACCGAGTGGCAGGTTTCCGATGCACCGCACAGCTGCTTCGGCAATCAAAAGCCCCTGTGGAATACCGCAGCCCAGCCGCTTCCCGGCGGGATTGCAGCCGATGATCCCAACGCGCTGGAAGGCGTGACCGGCTCCGAGTCTCAGCAGTCTTTTGCCAAGGCTCTTATGTTTGCCTTCTTCAAGGCCAACGTCGGCAAGGATGTGGATCCCACTCTGATGCATACCTTCGATTCCCAGTACGCCCTGCCGCGCGCCTTGGATCAGCTCGCACCGAGCAGCCGGGAATTTATTCTTTTGAATCAGAGCGTGCAGGTGGCCCGTCCGGGTCAGACGATGCCGACCAAACATCGGGAAGGCGCCATCACCTGGCAGACGCTCGATGATAAATTGAAAGACGATCTGCCTTTGCTTCAGAAATACTGGGATGCCTTCGCCCAGGAAAACGGCTACACGCGGCTTGATGTCACGCTCCTGCCCGACAGCTTCCCGCGTCCTGCGCTGGTGCTCGAAGCGCCTGCCCTCGCGGAAGCCCAGACTCTTGATATTCCCTGGAGCGAGCCGACCAACACCCAGGATTACTGGACCGTGGACGCCACCCTCTCCCGCCGCACGGGCTGCTATACCTATCCTGAAACCGCCTGCGTTCCCGACTTCAGCACCCTGGAAGTCGAAGTGGCTTTGATTCAGGAAGACGGCAGCGCATCGAACTTTGTGCGCCTGACCGATTACATCAAGCTGCAGAACTATCACAGCAACTATTTTGAAATGGCTTACGCAGAACCCATTGCAAACTCGGGCAATTCCTATAGGCTGGGATTCAGCTACGTGCCGCTCTTGTTTAGCACAGCCCGTTTTGAACTGACGGATTTCGCTTTGCAAAATCCCAAGATCAAGGGCCTGCGCTTCAAATTCCCCGCAGGTCAGCCAGTCTCTTTGGCTCTTGATGAAATCCGGCTGGTTAAACGCGCGAACGTGGCTCACTAAAAGGACCAGAAGCGGAGCCGCCCGACGTGTCGTTACAGACTTTGCGCAAGATGAAGACCGAGTTTCGTGAAGATAAGCCGATCCTTTACTTTCTGCAGGCGGAAGCTCCGCCTCTGAACGAAAGGCTTGGTTCCACCTTCGCCCTGCGGGCCACCGGCTCCATCTTCTGCATCGCCTGCGGCCGTAAGACCAGCAAAAGCTTCAGTCAGGGTTACTGCTTTCCGTGCATGCGGACTCTGGCGCAGTGCGATAGCTGCATGATCAAGCCCGAGCAGTGCCACTATCATCGTGGCACCTGCCGGGATCCGAAGTGGGGCGAGTCATCCTGTATGATTCCTCACCTTGTTTATCTCGCCAATTCCTCCGGCTTGAAGATCGGTATCACGCGCGCCTTCCAGCGGCTCACCCGCTGGATGGATCAGGGCGCCGTGCAGGCCATTCCCCTGGCCACGGTGCAGAATCGCCTGGATGCCGGCTTGATTGAAGTGGCTTTGAAGCAGCATTTTCCCGATAAAACCAACTGGCGTGCGATGCTCAAAGGTCATGTTGAGCCGCTCGACATGGAAGAGCTGCGGGACGAGGCGCTGGGTTTTCTGCCCATGCACCCCTTTGCGGAATCGTCCACCGAAGCGTCTGTGACCCTGACCTATCCGGTGCTGGAATATCCGGCGAAGGTGCAGTCCTTCAACCTCGACAAGAACCCTTTGATCGAAGGCACGCTGCTCGGCATCAAAGGCCAGTACTTGATCTTTGACACCGGGGTCATCAATATCCGGAGTTATGCCGGTTATGAAGTGGACGTAACGTAAACCGTCGAGGCCTGCGGGCCTTTTTCGCCCATTTCCTCATGAAAGCGGACCATCGCTCCCACCTCCAGGTGATCGAAATCACCGGAAACCAAAGCGTTGGCGTCAAAGAAAATCTCGCGCTCGTCGGCTGTTTGTATAAAACCATACTGTTCATAACTCAGAATTCGACTGATCTGCCCCAGGCCCAACGGCTGCTCATGAATTTTCACATCGCCCCGCAGCCTGCGCCCATAATCCTGAAGCTGACGCTGCATGGCTTGAAAGGCATCACGAAGAGCCACGTAAACATCCTCATGGGAATGTTTATCATGCGGCTCATGGGCCACGACCAGCCTTTTGCGGGGCACGTTCACCTCGATGCGGACCTTGAACAGGTTTCCTTTCTGATGGCGGTGATGCGATTGACAAACCACGACCCGGGCATCGGTGATGCGCGGGAATAATTTGTCGAGATGATCAATGTGGGACCAGATTCTATCCGTCACCTCATCGGAGGCGGGAAGACCATCAAATTCAATCTGCACTGGACTTTGCATAAAAACTCCAAATGGATCGCACAGATGATGGCAGACAAGGAAGCTACAGATTTCATAGCATCCTTTTCAAACGAAAACATCATAAGACCTTTTTCTGGTCCTCTGATGTTTCGCAGTATCTCTCAGATTTTACGGATACGGAATTATTTCGACTGCTCAAGCTGCTGAAAGCCGTCATCAACGGGTATGATTTGCTTTTCCGGCTGCTTTTCCTCGTCTTTCAGGAAATAGACTTCCTCGACATTCACTTCGTCTTTCAGCTCTTCGACTTTCAAATCCTGCACCTTGCCATTGGCCGGAGTTCCGGTCGGCGCTGGAGTCGGCTCGGCCGGAGCCACATCCGCACCCGTCGCCACCTTCTGGAAGAGGGCTTTGGCGGATTCAGAAAGGGGCTGGGCCGCAAGCTCCTGGTTGATCCAGCCATTGACCTTGGCATTGGGATCATAGGTCGCGGCCACGAGGTAAAGCTCATTGATGGAATCGCGGCGGTTGACCAGATTCTCCAGAATCACGCGGCGCGTGCCAGCGTCGACGATGCGTATGGCCTGCCTCATGATATAGAGTTCGCCGGGCGAGACCTCTTTACGGAAGCGTCGAAAATAATTTTGGATGAGAGCCCGCCGGGTCGAGCCTATGCCCATCTCCACACTATCGATGTCGACGGCTTCGCCGGCTTCCGCCAAGGCGATCAGGGCCTCCATGCGCGTCCAGAATTTAGGCTGGGCGAGAGCATCGTTCAGAAGAAGCTGCGATCCCTTCAGGCGGGCTGCACGCATATCTATGACAGTTTTATAACGCTGCCATACAAAGGGATGCGCAAGACCCTGGCGCCATCGTTCCTCCTGAGCGGGCGTCAACACTGCACCTTCGACTCCCAACGTGGCGTCGAGTGGGTTTGGCAACGACCAGTAGGGATTCACCAGATCCGCTTGGGATGGAGGGGCTGCCGGAGGGGGAGCAACGGCTGCGGGCTGTGCGGCCGGGGCAGCAGGCTGCGGACTCGCCATGGTCGGAGCTGTTTCCGGCCCCATGTCGTCAGCAGGTACCTCCGGCGCGGGCTCCGATGATGAACCGAACTGACTCAAAATCTGCGAGATCGGACTTTCTGTTCCATCACCACTCGTCAAATAAAGGGCCGCGGCAAGTGCGAGCACTAAACCGCCAAGTATGATATAGTTCCGCGTGTTATTGGAATTATCGAATTTTCCAAATATCTCGGTCATCCGCGTGATGGATGTCCCAAAAGACGATCCAGTCGCGGACGAACTCAGAGGCTGGGCGTCGGTCGCCTGTCCCAGGTCACTGGCCGCCGATGTGGAGGTTTGGAACTGATCGCCGCCTCCATACTGCGGATTATACATAACATTCGCGGGCTTAGGCGCTTCCTTGGCCTGGCCTTGAAGGCCCCCGATATCATCCAGACTGATGGTTTTGATCGCTTCACTCATTTGGCACCCTCTTGGTCCCTGGATCTTCTTTCTTCATCGTCAGAGTTCCAGGAAAACTTGAATGAGGGGGCTGGGTATGCGGCGGAATTTCCCGGATATTTTCTGTATGCGGGCCGTCATAAGGAGCGTCAGTGGGACGGGATAGGGGAAGTTTTGATTGTTATTCGCGCTGGAATTGCGTATAAACTTCGCTTGAATTTTGAGGATTTTGTGTTACTTAAACATCCTCCCATGCGCTTATAAGCATGTTGTTACAATCTCTTATTACCGCAAAGGTTTGCAGCCCATGAAACTCGAGAAGCTCAGGAACATTGGTATCTCGGCACACATCGACTCCGGTAAAACCACTTTGTCCGAGCGTATCCTTTATTACGCCGGTAAGATCCATAAGATTGAAGACGTTAAGGGCGGTGGTGACGGCGCGACCATGGACCACATGGAACTGGAAAAAGAACGCGGTATCACAATTACGTCGGCATCGACCACGGTCTATTGGAAAGACCATATGGTCAACTTGATCGATACCCCGGGTCACGTGGACTTTACAGTGGAAGTGGAACGCTCGCTGCGCGTTCTCGATGGTGCTGTCCTTGTTCTTTGCGGTGTTGCTGGTGTTCAGTCGCAGTCGATCACTGTTGATCGCCAGATGAAGCGTTACAACGTTCCGGCCTTGGCCTTTATCAATAAACTCGACCGCGCCGGTGGCAACCCATTCAAGGTCACCACCGCTCTGCGCGAAAAATTGGGCCACAACGCTGTCCTGATGCAGCACCCTATCGGCGCTGAATCCAATTTCCAAGGCGTCGTGGATCTGATCACGCGCAAAGCCATCTATAACGACGGCGAAAAGGGCGACGTCATCCGCGTGGAAGACTGCCCAGCCGAATTGAAAGATAGCGTCGAAAAACTGCGCGCGGAAATGCTCGACAAAATTTCGATATTTAACGATGAAATGACGGAAATGCTTCTGGATGAAAAAGAAATCCCGGAAGACATGATTCACGCCACGATCAAGAAAGCCGTTCACGCCAAGGAACTGACTCCAGTCTTCATGGGGACTGCTTTCAAGAACAAAGGCGTGCAGACCCTTCTGGATGCCGTTCTCCGCTACCTGCCATCCCCGCTGGATCGCAAGTACTACGGTAACGACAACACCAAAGGCGAGAAGATCGAAGTCGTTCCCGATCCGAAAAAACCTCTCTGCGCGATGGCGTTCAAGATCACGGACGAAAACTTCGGCCAGTTGACTTATACCCGTATCTATCAGGGTACTTTGAAGAAGGGCGAGAGCTACTTCAACCCACGTATGGGCAAGACCCAGCGCGTGGGCCGTCTTGTGCGTATGCATGCGAACGATCGCGAAGACGTGAACATGGCTGAAGCCGGCGATATCATCGCTATGGTCGGTGTGGAGTGCGCGTCCGGTGATACTTACTGTGACGAAGGCATCAACGTCACCATGGAAAGCATGTTCGTTCCCGAGCCCGTGATCGAACTCGCCATCAAGCCTGCCAAGCAGGAAGATCTGGTGAAGATGTCGAAAGCTCTGAACCGCTTCATGAAAGAAGATCCGACCTTCCGCGTGAGCGTGGATAAGGAATCGAACGAAACCCGTATCGCAGGTATGGGCGAGCTTCACCTTGAAATCTACGTCGAGCGTATGAAGCGTGAATATAAGGCGAACGTGATCGTCGGTCAGCCGAAGGTTAACTACCGTGAAGCTCCGACTCAAAAAGCCGACTTCGATTACAAACATAAGAAGCAGACCGGTGGTTCGGGTCAGTACGGTCACGTTGTGGGAACCCTGCACGTGAACGAAGCTCCGAAGTCCGAGGATGATTCGCATGAATTCCTGAACGCCACCGTCGGTGGTTCGATTCCCAAGGAATTCATCCCAGGCGTTGAAAAAGGTTACCGCGAAGTTCTGGACAAAGGTCCTTTGGCCGGCTTCAAAGTGATCAACACCAAGTTCGAATTGAAAGAGGGTACCTATCACCCCGTCGACTCTTCCGAGATGGCGTTCAAGATCGCAGCGCGTCAGGCGTTCAAGCAGGCGTTCCTGGAATCGAAGCCTGTGATCCTCGAGCCTATCATGAAGGTCGAAGCGGAAACCCCGATGGAATTCCAAGGTACCGTGCAGGGTGACCTTTCGTCCCGCCGCGGTATGCTCCTCGGTTCGGATATGCGCGACGAATACGCCGTTATCCTCGCCGAAGTTCCGCTGGGAGAGATGTTCGGTTATTCGACTGACCTTCGCTCGAAGACTCAAGGTAAAGCGACCTTCTCCATGGAATTCGCTTGCTACCGTCCAGTTCCTTCCTCGATCCAGGAGCAACTGGTCAAGAAGTTCCGCGAAGAGCAGGCTAAAGGTGGCAAAAAAGACGACGAATAATCGTCTTAAGCAACATGCTGTTATCAGGGGCTCCGCAAGGGGCCCTTTTCATTTTCACCAAAGCGCCGAAACCCTCGCATCATTCAGCTCCGTAAGAATCTGCCGATACCTAAGCATCGCGCAGGAGGCGCTCTTATGGAAAAGAAACCAAAGCAAACTCGTTTACGTCTGGTGACGACGGACGAGACGAAAACTGAACCGACGATCAAAGACGAGCTACAGGAAAACGCACAGCCGCGCAGTAAATTCGCGCAGCAGATGAACAGTTTTGCTGATGATCTTGATCGAATGATTGAATCTATTCTGCGATCTTAAGACCGCGGAGCGGAGGCCTGGCTTCGTTTTCCGCTGGTTAAGATTTCTTAACTCCATTTCTACATGGAATTATCCAACCTTTTCCTCTGATTTTTCACTGCTCCTTCCGCTTGCTATCACGAAATCTTATACTGACAAGTGAGCACGTGCGAAACGCTCCTATCATCAACGTTGGAGTTTCCCATTTATCCCAGGCTTCACAGCGCGATCAAAAAGCTGCTCCTTATCAGTATCCTGGCCAGTACCTCTGCAGCTCAGGCTGTGCAAGGTCCCAGAACGCTGACCATAGGTTCGCCTATGAACAGTCCTCCCTTTGTTTATGAAGGGGAAGGACACGGTATTGAAATGGATCTGGTGGGCACGATCATCAAAAAGATGGGCTATGGAATTGCGTGGCGTCATCTGCCGCCCAAACGCATCCGGCATCAGGTCGCCCAGGGTGAAATCCATATGGGAATAAGGTCGCGGGCTCAGGCGGGGGACAAGCTCTACTATAGTAAACCCTACATTCATTTTCAGAACGTCGCGATCGCGATCGATCCCAAGGTTCAGGTCACGTCCATCCAGGATCTTTCCAAGTTCAACGTGGTCGCCTTTCAAAATGCCCGCGAAGTCCTGGGGAGCGATTACGCCAAATCTGTCGCAAAATGCGCCGTCTACATGGAAATGCCGAATCAGATGAAGCAGATCGAAACCCTGTTCCGCCGCCGTTCCCAGGTCATTGTTTTGGAGAAACAGATTTTCCAGCACTTCCGTCCGCAGTTCGATCAAAAAAGCGAAGTGAAATTTTTTGAAATCTTTCCCGCCACGCCCTATTCCGCGGTCTTTGCCGATAAAAATTTGCGCGATGAATTCGATAAGACCCTGCAGGCCCATCTTTCAAGCGTTGGGACGAAAAAGAATTAAGGCGCGCGGGTCAGGCAGGATACTGTGCGATTCTGCGTGTTGAACTTTACCGTACCGACGATTTCACGGCTGCTGCTCTGCACCAACCAGGATCCGTCCGGGCCAGGCTCAAGGCTGAAGGCGGACAGATTGCAAAGCCGCTCCGCCAGAACCCGGCGAATGTCGGATCGCAAAGCGCTGCCTTCCCAGGCTCCATAGACCGCAAATTCCGGCTGGCTACAGGGCAAGGGGCTATCCACGGCACAGGTAAACGACGTGCGGGTTTTTTCGGGAATGGGAAGGATGGCCGTGAAGGTGGTCACGACCTGATTCATGGCGTCAAGGCTGATACAGGCGCCCGAGCAGTCATGATCCGAGGCGGCACATTCCGCGTCGCTCGCTCCAAAGCGATGCTCCTGACCGGAACGATCGACGAGAATCAGAAAACGTCCACCATAACCACCATCCACAGCTCCATAGGGATTGCAGCGCGGCACCTGGCGCACGCGAGCATCGCCGAGGCGAGCCAGAAATTCCTCCTGGACCCTGGCTGGCAAGGCGCTGGTATTTTGAATGAGGATCGGTTCGTTGGGAGTGAAGGGCACAGGATCAAAGCGCCGCTCGACCTCAAGTCCCGAGGATTGAAGGTCAAGTCGGAAGGTCAGGGTATCGGTGATGACAAAGCCGTCTTCGAAGAGTTCAAGCAGCCGTAGACTTTTGCTGTGCTTGAGAACGGGCCGCAGATCGGTAGCCCTGGCATCCAGGCCGGATGGATCCCATTCCTCAGGAACGGAAGGGCCGCGTCGATGCTTGCAGGACGTAAGGGAGCCAAGGCTCAGAGCCAGAGTCACGAGTGCCGCTCGTTTCACCCATTCACGGTTTGCGCGCGACGCTCCCAATTCCGATCCGCCTGTGTCTCATAGATGTTTTTCTGAAGACTGGACAGTTCATGCGCGAGTTCCAGGGTGGGCTGCTCCAGCTGCTGCAGCAGAACCCGGGCCATACCCTTCCAATCGGAATTCGATTCCGCCACCTGGATGGCTCGATGCGATTTCTCTATGGTCTCCCGCATGGAATTGACGTTGGTGATATCAATGCGGCGATCGATCAGGATCAGAATGTGATCCAGGAGTTCGATCGTCAGCCGCACATCCTCGATCACAGCACGCGCTTCCGCACTCAGACGCGGGCCCTTGTATTCCCAAAGGTGGACCGCGACCGGCTTCAGATTCCGGCCGATGGCTGTGCTCAGATTCCGCAGGGCATCTATGGTCTGGATGCAGATTTCCATCGGCGAATCTATTTTGCAGCGCATATCGGATTCCGGCGTCAGCGGCAAGGCCGGTACGCGCAGGACATCGTCATGGCCAAGGTCAATGTCACGACCATCCAGCGTAATCCGCGTGATGGTGTGATCAGGCCGGACCAGATGCTGCTCTATCCACGCAACGGCGTCCGACAGATTTTGAATCGGGACCGGTACCGGGATCTTTTTGCCGTTGATCAGCAGCTTTTTAAGCATAAGACTCTCAACCGTTGGATGTCGTCAGCTTAGTTTTTTGCTGTTCGAATTCCGTGCTCGCCTGTTTGGCAAGGGCAGCGGCGCGCTTGTCGCGAGGATCCGCGTCCAGGATCTGCTTCATGAGGCCCAGGCACTCGCTGTAGCGGCCCATTTTGAAGATGATGCCGCCGAGCGTATAGATGAAGTTGTAATCGTTGGGATGAATCTGCAGGTAGCGGCGGATGGCTTTTTCAGCCTCCCCATATGATTCGCTCTCATGCGAGATACGAACCAGCGAGTAAAGCGCTGCGGTATTCTCGGGATTGATCGAAAGGGCCTTCACGATCCAGCGGCTGGCTTCGCGCAGCTCGTTCATACCCTGGAATGCGAGTCCAAGGCCGAGGTTCGCCATTTCATCATCAGGAGCAAGGCTGACCGCTTTCTGGAAGTGAAGGACGGCGATGTCGTTGCTGTTCTTCATCAGACCGACCGTGCCGAGTCCCACGTAGACCCGCGGGGAGTATGGATCGAGGTCGGCTCCATGCATGTAGGCGTCTTTCGCGCCATCAATATCACCGAGCTTCGCGAAGCAATCCCCGATCAGGCGATAAAGGTTCGCGCGGTGATGAACCGGAACTTCGTCCATTTTGAAGACGGTTTCGATGGCATCGACGGCTTCGATATACTGCTTGCTTCTGACCTTGGCTTCGATTTCGAGGATGCGATGATCGAGGCTGCTCAGGTCTTCGCTCGTGGTCGGCTCGACGAAGCGGCTCAGAATGTCGAGCATGCTGGAGCGGACGCGTTCCGGGGTGAAGCGCTTGCTGGCTTCGCTCAGATTCTTTTGCACGATATCATGCACGATCGAAGGATTCGACCGCATCTTATGGATGGCTTTGGCCAGGCTGATCGGGGACGACGCGCAGAAATCAACGCGATGCTTGCCGCAGTATTCTTCGATCAGGGCATGACGGGCCGCGATCACGGGAATACCCTGGGTCATGGCGCTGACGAGGCGATAGGGGTCGCCTTCCAGACGGTCACGCGAAGCGATCGGTGAAATATAGATCGCGTCGGTAGCTTGGTGGATGGCCCGGATGCTGTCGCGGCCCGGGGCATAGTAAAGCGTGCAGTTATCAATACCCATATTCACGAAGAGTTCGCGCAATTCGGTGGCATAGGAACCGACGCCGCAGAAGACGATACGGAGCTTCGATTTCAGACTGGGTTCGCGCATGATCAGAAGACGGGCGGCGCTGGCAAGATCGGCCAGTCCTTCTTCCCATTCCATCTGTCCGAGGTAGCTGATCATGAGGTCGCTCTCGGCGATTCCGAGGCTGGCGCGCGCCTTGGCACGACCGGCTGGGCTGCGATCCACACGGGCTTCCACCCAGGTGCCCATTTCCATGATGCGATCGGCATGCACGCCTTCAAGTTCAAGGGTGCTGCGTGCGGCCTTGGATTGAACGAGGAAACCATCGGCGCCGTTGGTGATTTCGGTGCGGATGGTCCGCATCTGATCCACATCATGCGCCGGGAAAGGCACGAGGTTATCAACCCAGACCAGAAGGCGGAATTTATGCCTCCAGCGGGCTTTCAGGGCTTGGTAAGCGTAAAGGCCCAGGCGTTCCTTCACGATCACGATATCGAAGCTGCTCAGCACTTTTTCAAGGCTCGGCAGAAACGTAGGATTGTCATCATGGTCGCGCAGGACCACGCAGGTCAGATCCTGGAAGTACGAAGTCTGGGTCAGGTAACCGCAGATCGACTCCGAGCTGATGACCTGCACTTCGAAAGCGTCGGTCAAGAGGCGAAACTGATCAACCTCTTCGACGCTGGGCAAGCTACCCAGAACCAGGGCTACCTTTTTCTTCAACTCACCCATCGAACGCCTCCGAATCTATACCGATTTTTGAAAGCCTGCCTCTTCATGAACACCCGAATAAAACTTGCCGATCTTGGCTCGGTGCTGGCTGATTTTCACGAGTTTCTCGCCCAAACGTTCCTTCGCTTTTTCGATCCCTTGCCTTAGGCTCTGCTCGACATTCTGCAGGTGCATACCCAGGCATTGCAATTCAGGATCGGCGAGGTAATCCGTGCGATGGACCCGAACCATATGGTCCGCGGCCCGGAAGTTATGGAAGGCGGCATTACGCCAACGCATGGCGGAATCGAAGCTGTTCCAATCTTCTGACACAAGGGCCGCAAGTGCCGCTTCCGATCGCGCCAGATAGATTTCCAGAATCTTCTTGATGCGGTGAAGTTCAGCTTCCATGACAGCCTCAATGCTCTGCATATCTTCATTGTATGGGACGCGGCTTTTCAGTGTCAATGCAGCTGGGATACCGGTTCCCCGCTAAACAAGGGGATAAACCATTGCGAAGATTAATGTTTTCTCCCCGTCCTCATGCTCATGACCAAATTTACCGATAGGCCTCTAATGCATTCAGACGAGGTCAGGTCATGAAGCGGATAGGAAAAACGTCCTGCGGTTTTCTGTTGTTATTGAGCAGTCTGACGAGTTGCAACGGCAAAGGTTTCAAGGGTGGAACGGCTTCCGATGAAGCGCCCTCGGCCGAAGCCATCCCCCAAAATCCCGAATCCATCCCCATATCAGCCAATACCGTTATGGAAACGGTGATCGAGACGAGCAGCTCGCAGATTCAGGTCGCGGCCTGTCGCGAAAAGCTGAACTACGATCCCAGTCAGATTCTTTGTTCTTTGAAACAAAATGATAAGAAAACGGTGTGGGATGTGACACCTCCCTGGATCGACCGGGTCAATTCCCTGAAAAATCGTGCGGCCGCCTGGATATCACCCCTGGCCGCCGTGGACAATGCCAATGCCAGCATCATGTGCCCCTTCGTTCCCGAGAGCGATCGGCTGATCTTTGTCAGCAATTTTACGCTGGCCGAAGACACGGACATCACTCTGGAAGCTGTGATTGATGATACCGGCAGCGTGCGCCTCTGGAAGGATGCCGACTCCAAGCAGCAGGTCTATATTTCCGCGAATGCGCCGAAGGTTGATGGCGCGATCCGCCTGAGCAAAGGATTTTATAGTATCGTGGCGGATGGAGTGGATGTGGGGAAAGCTGCCACGGGCATGATCATGACCATCTTCAATGCCCAGGGGGGCATCGTTCGCCAGACCGAGGCCTCGGCCAAGGACTGGTGCATTTTCCGGGTCAAAGCGGATACGGACGTCACAAATTTTGTGAATGCCGCCTCGCTTTGCCGGTCCTGCATGGTGGGAAATCGGGCCACCGGCCCTTAACCGCCGCTGCCTTCAAAAGCCGGGCGGGCAATGGAGCCGCTGATCTTGTAGTTCAGCTGCCCTTCACTGCCACCTACGACGCTCAAAATAAAACCGAAGTTATCTTTCAGCGTCCCCTCAAGCTTTAGGGGTATGGTGATGTCGAGTATGGAGTTCTGGAAAGGATTCTTCAGACTCACCACGCCGCGCACATCCGTTTTGATCTCCTGCGTTTCAAACCCGGACTTGTTATCTATCTGCAGGCGCCCGCCCTTCAGCGAGGCCTTGACTATGGCGCGTTTGAAGTTCTGCTTGGCCACCACGAGAGTCGGGTTGGCAAGATCCAGGCTGGCCTTGTCGATCCTGAGCTCCACATCACCCGACGATTGCAGCGGGTCGTCGATCGCCAGTTTGATTTCGCTCTGACCGCTTAAATTCCCCTGGAAAATAAGCTGGACCAGAAGGTCCTTGATCATATCGTTCGCGGTCTTGGCGGAATGAGCCAGAGCCACGTTCACGATCCCGCCCAGTTCAAAGTCCTTGGCTTCGAGCGAGATATGCTTCGGCACATAATTCTTATCCACCAGCAGCTGCCAGAGGCCCCAGGATGCGCTGGTATCGAGCGTCCCATTGTTCCGGCTCACGAGCTCGACATTGACCTTGGCCTGGCCAATGAAAAGATTCAGGAGTGAAACCGAAGCGTCCATGCTCTTGAGTTCCATCTGCGCGCTGCCATCCGCTGTGGAGATGCGCACGCCGCTGGCATCCACGCCGACCAGGAACGATGGCCCCATTTCCTTGACCCGCACGGTGAAGCCGGTAGCCTGGGAAATCTCGGACACGATGGCCTCTTTCAGCACCCCATAAGGGAAGGTGAAGAGGAAAAAGATCAAAAAGCCCAGAAAGAAGAGAAGGACGTACCAGGCGGCGTTAAAGACCTTCCGCGTTTGTTCGGTCACCTCGGACACTGGTTACCCCCCTGTTTTGTAAGCAATGACTTTCGCGCTGGTCTCGAAGAACAGGCGATCGCCATAACGCGTGCGGATTTGCAGACTGTGCACGTTCAGGCTGCCGTTGGATTTTTCCACTTCCTCCATGAACTTTAAAAGACGCGGCAGGGAAACCTTCGGCAGCTTGAATTCAACCTGGGTGTAACGGAAGTCCGCGGCCAGCGGACTCTCTGCGGGAATTTCCGTGTCCTGGGAACGCAGGTCGGCGATCTGCACCCCGACCTGATTGGCTTTGCTTTCAAAGAATGGCTTCGGTTTGAACTCCGCAGCGCTGCGGCTGACAGCGGATTTCAATTCCTGATAGCGCTTCAGCTCCTGCTCATAGGTCGAGCTCAAGGAACGCACTTCCGTCAGAGCATCGAAGCTGGCATTGAGTTCATCTTCCAGCGCATTGATCCGGGTATAATAGATCGTAAAAGCACCAAGCACGAAGACGAGCAGCATGCCGACCACACCAGCGAGGACGCCGGTCTGATGCTCGGGAGACAGTTTATAGAAACTGTCCATGAGGAAGTCGATGCGCTCATTGTTGGCTCCGAAGAGCGAACGGCGAACCCGGTCGACTCCACGAGCGACCAGAGATTGAATGGAATCACGAACGTTCTGCAAAGCGCTCATAGTTTGGCCGCCTCACTGTTGGGATGAACATATTCAGCCTGGATGGTGAACTCGATGACCTGGCCGTTGGAACCGGGCTTGGCGCCGGAGCTTTTCTCTTCCACCTTGCGGAGCGACTTGGCCTTGCCCAGGGCCTCGATGATGGCCGACTGCGAGGCGAAGTTATCCGTTTCCGCCCGCATGGTCAGCTTGCCAACGCCGGGCTGCGTCGTGCGGAAGTCAAATTCAGTCACATCAATCTTGGTGGTCTTGGGAATGACTTCGCTGATTTCCTTCAGTACGCGGAGCGGTCCGCTCTCGCTGTTCGCCAGCATGAATTCGGACACGGCGGCCTGCTTATCCCGTATCCCGCCCCGCAGCTTATTCTCAGCATCAGAACGAAGCTTTTTGAAGGTGATGTTCTTGTCCGAATACTTTTTCTTAAGCTCGGGGAAGTTCGTCAGGAACTCCTGAACATACTGCTCCTTCACCTTCTCGATCTGCTGATTATAGAAGTAGTACTTCACGATATAGGTGAACATCAGAAGGACAAGGACCAGCGAGATCACCTTGAAGGCCTGGGTCACCCCCTTCATGATGTATTCGTAGTTCTGAACGTAGGCGAATTCACCGCGGCGCAGGTTGATCTGCGAATGCTTCTTCAGGTTCGTGACCGCACGCAGACCGATCGCCAAACTCTGGGGCAGGATTTCCTGCTTGCTTTCCAGGGCGGCGTTGATGCTGATGTTGGTCTTGGTGATATCGAACTTTTCAAAATTGAGTTCGAGCTGATCGGTCAGGAAGCGATCAAAGTGCTTCAGCTTCGAGGTTCCGCCGGTCAGGATCACCCGATTGATGGGCTCCTTGTCCCAGGTTTTATAAGCATAGAAGGTGCGACCGAGTTCCTTGACGATCGCATGCGCGGCCAGCGTGGTGCGTTCGGCGATGCGTTTTTCACGCTCGCTCATGTCCTCGCCGCGATAGTTGGTGTGAAAGACCGCGCTGACTTCATGCTTGGCGCGCTGCGCTTCATGGAAGCTGCATTCGAGGTCGCGGGCCAGGAAGTCCGTGATATAGCGGCCGCCGAGGTTGATCGAGCGGAACATCCGAAGGACGCCGCCCTTGATGATACAGACCGAGGTCTTTTCATTGCCGACATCGACCAGGGCATAGCACTCATTTTCCTGGGCCACGATGGTCGGACACAGGTTATAGAAGGCCAGACTGTCAACGTCGACCAGTTTCGGGTCGATATTCACCCGGCTCAAAAGGTCGAGGAAGTTCCGCAGGAAAGCCTTACGAGTCATGACGGCCAGGGCCATGGTCTGACCCTTGGAATGACCGAGGATCTGATGATCGACGATCATGTCTTCCATGTTGAACGGAACATATTCTTCGAGTTCGACCGCGATCGACTGCTGGATCTTGCGCGGGTCCGAGAAGGCGAAGGGGATCACGCGGGAGGATATGAACTGGCCCGGCATGGCGGTGATAATACGGTCAGCCGTCAGATTGTGTTCCTGGAACAGCTGCTCCATGCAGATCGGCACGATCGCGTCGAGGGGCACACCATCCAGATTGGGAATGACCGTCTCATAGAAGTTCACGACTTCGTAGGACTTGAAGGTATTGACAATCTCGATGGCTTTGATCGAATAACTGCCGATGTCGAGGCCTATGACTTTTTGCATAGAAGCGTTTCCGTCCTGGTCGCTGGCAAAATAAAGAGAACGGGGGTGACCGTGGTTCCCCCCCTATCCATTCTATAACATTTTCCAGTAAAGATAGCGGTAGGCTGCCTTGTACTGAATTCTATTGTCGTCATCACCGGGCAGCTTCCGCTGCAGCACGAACTCCAGGTTCTTCACCTGCCCGAAAACTTCGGCCTGTACCTTAACCCGATAGAGATCGGACCGAAATGTGAATTTTTTTGCAATATCGTCATTTTCCGAGCAGAACGTGGTCTTCAGGAGATCCTGGACCTGTTCGGTGCTCCCCGCCGGCCCGTTTTCATCAATCTTGGCCTTGTAGAGCGCGGATTTGTCTGCACAGTCTGTCGTGGATTTGGGGAAAAGACAGCCCAGGAATTCCCGCGACGCCGTGTTGAAATTGATCAGCACGGGATTAACCTTGCCCTGCTGGGGCAGGGGATAGATCGTCAGGTAGGGCGAGAAGATTGTATGCATGTCGACATCCCAGCCTGGGATGACCCGCAGCTCGTCCAGCGTATCATAGGGCGCATTCTTGGCCTTCATCTTGGGCACGCGATCCGCGTACACATCATCCTCGCTGCTCTTGCCGGAATCCTCGGATGGCCTTTCGTCCTGGTCCGCCCAGTCGCGGATATAGGCCACGATCTCCGGGGCATTGACCTTCTTCTTGTCGAGGAATTCCTTCTCGGCCGGACAGCTCATGAGGGCCCGCAGCATGGTCGTCTGCACGAGGCCGGGGTTGCCCGACAGCTGATTGATATTCAGTTTCGAGGACTCGTCGGTAATGTTCAGCGTGAAATGCCCATCGAAGAGTTTCAGGGCATCGAGCACCTCGCTATCGGCGATCTTGCTCAGATCGAAGGCTTCCTGCATCTGGCCCGCCATTTCCAGGGAATCGGCGCCGATGGGAATGCCATTGAGCATGAAGGAAAAATCCCCAGGACCATCGGTCGCATTTCCGGCGCCGCCGGTGGCTGCTCCCAGTTCCACCTGCCCCAGGTCAACGGCAAGGTCGGCCATCAGAAGGAAGGTGGCGAGGTTGGCTCCGGATTTGGCCACGTACTCGGCTTTCAGATTATTGCGGCTGCCGGATGCAAGCTCGGCATCGACGGCGGAATTGACGATCATATCCGCGCTGAACAGCGCCATCAGCGTGATCATGAACATCACGACGATCATGGCGATGCCGCGGTCCCTGGGACTTTTCGGTCCCTCGGACGGCGATTCGCCAACCGGAAAACCCAGAAAGGTATTCGGCATCGAGAATGGTCGTGTGAAGCGCGGCTTTTTCAATTCATATCCCATCGCAAGGTTTTCGAACGTTCCTTTATTTCCTTCATGTCCACGGCCAGCGGAATCGAAACCACAGTGCGCAGCGTCGTGGTCGGATCGTTTTCCCCGTACTGGCTGGTTTCATCCTCCAGTTCGTTCGTATAGGCCTCGACCTCGACCTTCACCATGCGCGGCAGCGTATCGCGGAAATCGGTTTTGCTGGAGTTCCACTCCGTTTCCCACTTCATTCCATCCCAGGGCTGAATGCGCAGGGATTTGATGTTCTTGGCCAGGATCACCATCGGGACGTCGTCTTCGAAGTTCGTGGGAATCGCCGATGTTTCCCCGCGGAAAAGATGAGGCCGCTGGTTATCCTTGTCTTTTTCAATCCGATACACGACGAAAGTCTGATCGGATTCATGAGCGCTGGCTATGCGCGGTTTATGGGTCAAGGTCGTGAGCTTCAGTTCGCTGTTATTGTCCCACTGCCTGATATAAAAAAGCGATTTGGTGGAACGGGTAATGGCCGCGCCCTGATACTCGGAGCGCTTATTGTTCAGAACAAATGCGTGCTGGATGTCTTCGGTGATTCTTTGCATCGCGATGGCGAGGCGGTGGTTGACCTTGGACCTTTGCGAAAGTTCCAGGCGCATGTCCACGCCATTGGTCAGTAGGCTGCTCGTGGCGATGGTCATAACCAGAAGAAGAGCGATCGAGATGATGATCTCAAGGAGGGTCATCCCGGATTCATCGCTGATCTTTAATCTTTTGTCCTGTCCCAATCGCACTGTGCATCCTGTTTTTGTCTTCGGTCATCAGTATCGCAGTTTTAGCATGAGAACCTGCTGAAACCTTAGGGTCCGGGTGCTCCGCCCGGGTTCGGCATGCCGCCGGGATTGGGGTTTCCGACTGGGGTCGGCGTCGCGGTCGGCGGCTGTGGGGGCCCTGAAATCAAGGTTCCATCCGCGGCGAGAATCGATCCATCGCGCCTGCGGACTGTTCCATCCGCACGGATACAACCTCCGCCATCCAGGGGCCGTCCGCCTTCACCATCGATCGAACCGCAGGTGGGGCTGGTCAGCGCCGCGTATTCCTTATTGGGATTCGCACCGGTCATTTTCTGAATCACGCCATCGAAGACGGATTTTTTCGAAATGAGATATTCATCCAGGGCTTTGGTGTTGGTCAGAAGATAGGTGAGGCTCACCTTATCCCGTCGGGCTCCATCGGGCCAGCTGACTTCCACATAAGCCACCTTCATGATGTGACCTTTGAAAATCTGATCGAGGATCGCATCCATACCGGGAATGCCAGCCGCAGCCGGATCCTTTTCCTCTTTGGTGGGATCGTTCTCGTCCTCTTTATCCTTCATGCCGCCGTTCAAAAGGAAGTCGAAGAGCGGGAACTTCCATTCCTTGATCTCGACGCTGTAGGTGTAATCAAAGTCGGTGTCCCGATCGAGGCCTTCGAACTTCCTGTCTTTCTCTGTCGTGGTGGTTTCAAGCTCTTTGAGATCCATGGTCTGATAATTATATTCGACCTGGGCCATGATGCGTTTGGCCAGCCAGATGGCATCGTTGGAACGTCGGGCGTAGTCAACCTTATTGACGATATTCCCCTGCCCTCCCGCCATTTCCAGGGCGAAGGCCATGAGCAAACCAACGGCGACGATCGTTTCAAAGATGGTGAAACTCAGCTCGCGGGGATTTTTATTAACGAGCTCTTTCATCACGGGTTATATCCACCTCTTTAAAGCCAGATGAGATTTCCGCCATTCCTTCGTAGGGCTCGGTCACAAGAGTATAAGTGCGCTCATCATAGCGGGTCTTGTCGTCCGGATCAGCGGGCGCGATATGAATGACGGCGCGTTCCACATAGCCTTGGGGAAAGAAATAAAGATAAGCGTAGGCTTCCTCGCCGAGTTCTTCACGCGTCTGCAGACGTCCATGGTGCTCGGCCTGCATGCTGCGGATCGCGAACTGCGGTCCGAGCTTCCTGACGCTCCATTCCGCATCTTCCACGGCCTTCCATTCGACGGGAGCGAGCTTGTCCTTGGCAGCCAGAAGCGGCGAGGTCGGCTTGATCACGCGCTCTTCTTCCGAGTCTTCCACTTCCTTGCCGGCCAGGAGTTTGTACTGCTCGAATTCCTCTTCGAAGACGGCTTTCCTGTCCTTGATTTCCTCGGGCGTGGGATCGCGATCCAACTTTTCGTCGCCCATATAGAAATCGTCGCGATCCGTGGTTTCCAGCCAATAATCA
This sequence comes from Oligoflexus sp., assembly GCF_035712445.1. NCBI lineage: Bacteria > Pseudomonadati > Bdellovibrionota > Oligoflexia > Oligoflexales > Oligoflexaceae > Oligoflexus > Oligoflexus sp. The sequence continues at coordinate 132,830 of NZ_DASTAT010000068.1, forward strand.
CCGCTGCCAAAGGCAAAAACCAGCCGATGCGGCTTTCTGGTCAGTACAGTCGTATCATAGGCTGCGCGGATATCACCGGCGAGGGCCCCCAATTTCTGGGCGGCCTCGGTTTCTTCGGTCAGGGTAAAACTGGGTGCGGCCACTACGAACATCAAGGCCGCAAGGGCGATGACGATGATCATCTCCATCAGGCTGAACCCACCTTCCGCGTATGCGGAGGGGTGGTTTACAGGGCCAGAAGGTCCGCCTTCGCAGCCCTTCACTGTCACGCGCCAAAGGCGCGAAGGTTCGCGCCTCTTCGCTTGTGTCATAGCTCCGTTTCCCAGACCTTTAGGTTCATGATAGGATCAATTCCCGCTTATTCGCTTTTTTCGCCGCCAGCTTTAGCTGCCTCGGGTGGGTAAACGACATCATCGTCCGTCCCTTCCGTTCCATCCGCGCCGACGCTGATGATCTTGAAATTCTTGGGACCGCTGGACTCGTAACGGTAAGGCTGACCCCATGGATCGTTGATCTGGTTGGGTTCCACGAAAGGACCGCCCCAGTTCTTCGCCGTCGCAGGCTGCTCAACCAAAGCCTGCAGACCTTCTTCCGTTGTGGGATAACGGGAGTTTCTGAGGCGGTACATATCGAGCGAGTTCTTCAACGAGCCCATGCTGACGGCTGCCAAATCTTTCTTTGCATCGTCGCTTTTGTCGAGCAAACGGCTGACAAGCACAGCCATGATCGTACTCATAAGGGCGATAACGATCAGGATCTCGATAATGGTCATGCCGCGTTCACCTTCACCGATAGGGCCAAAGGGTCGCTGCAACACTCGTTTCAGACGCTTCAGTATCATCACATTGTCTCCTTCCAAAAAACGTTTCCACTTTGATAGCATTTTTGACGGCCAAGCCCAACTGCTACTTGATCTGCTTCATAATGTCCATCATAGGCATGATCATACCGACGATCACGCTGACGGCGATCACCATCAGGAACATCATCATGATCGGCTCGATCAGAGTGACCAACTTGGAGATCTTGCGCTCCACTTCCGCATCGTAGGCTTTGGCTACGTGGGCCAGCATGGTCACCATCTCGCCGGTCTTTTCACCGGTCGCGATCATGTGAGTCACCAGCCCGGGGAATACTCCACTTTTGTTAATAGTGGATGCCAGGCTGTTCCCTTCCTGCACTTCGACCTTGGCCTGCTCCAGAACCTCGGTCAGGATCGTGTTGTTCACGACGTTCTTCGTAATATCCAGAGCCGGAATGATCGGCACACCTGACGAAAGCAGCGTCGAGAGGGTTTTGGTGAAGCGAGAGACCGCAAGCATCAAAAATACCGGCCCGAGGATCGGCGCTGTGATAAGCCAGTGGTCAAACTTGCGTCGACCCTTGGGAGTGTTCAGCCAGCTACGGCCGAAGATGATTCCAAGCAAAAACAGGACGGGCGGCACGAACCAATAATTCCGCAAAAAGCCTGAAAAATTGATGAGGACTTCGGTGTACCAGGGCACAGTTACCTTCATGCTCTGGAAAACCTTGCTTAATTTCGGGACGATAACGATCAAAAGAAAAACCACGATGCCCAGTGAGGCGAAAATCATGATGGACGGATAAACCATCGCCTGCACAATTTTACCGCGCACCTGGACCTGGTATTCCATGAAGTCAGCGAGGCGTTCGAGCACAAGGCCCAGAGCACCCGAGGATTCTCCGGCCTTGACCATATTTACATATAACTTATTGAAAACATTTGGAAAAGCTGCGGAAGCTTCGGCCAGAGACTTGCCTTCGGACACCGAGTCCTTCACCGAGGACAGGGTATTGCGGAGCGCATCGTTATCAACCTGACTCACCAATGCCTTCAGCGATTCGTCCACCGGAACATAAGCGTTCTGAAGCGTGGCGAACTGACGAACCATCACCGAAAGGTCTTCGAGGCTCACACCACGCTGCGTGAGACTACTCATCCCGGTCTTTTTGATGTTTGAGGCTTTTTCCTCTTTGATCTCGGCAACGATGATCTTCTGTCTTTGCCGCAGAGTGGCGCGAGCCGCGCGCTCGGAGTCGGCATCAATGCGACCTTTGACGTTGGCGCCACTGGCCGCATCGTAGCCTTTGTAACTATACATCGGCATTCAGGTTTACCCCTTTTCTATGACGCCACTCATTTCGATTTCGAGTTCGTCCGTCTGGGTTTTCCTCACCGCCTCATCCAGAGAGGTGTCACCGGTGACGACCTTATGCAAGGCAGCGTCACGCAGAGTAATCATGCCTTTATCCACGGCGCGCTTTTTGATGGTCTTGGCATCCTGAGTCGCCATGATCAGCGTGCGCATTTCCTCGTCGAAGACCATCAGCTCGTAAACACCGATACGCCCATGATAACCGATCCCGAAGCAGCGGTCACAGCCGTGGCCGGCTCGGAAGATCTGGCGACCTTTGAGGTCCTCGCGCTTGATCCCGATCTGATGCAGTTCAACATCGCTCGGGTCATAGGCTTCGCGGCAATTCTGACAAAGACGACGCAAAAGGCGGGTGGCCACGATTCCCAGTACGGCCGAGGACAGCTGGAAGGGCTGCACCCCGAAGTCGAGGAAACGGGTCACGGTCGACGCCGTATCGTTGGTGTGAAGGGTGGAAAGCACAAGGTGACCCGTAATGGATGCCTGGACCGCGATGCGGGCCGTCTCCGAATCACGGATCTCACCGATCATGATCACGTCCGGATCCTGACGCAAGATAGCGCGCAGGCCCGAGGCGAAGGTCATCCCGATCTTGTCCTTCACTTCGATCTGACCCACGCCCGAGACCTGGTATTCGACCGGGTCTTCGATGGTCAGGATATTGATATCGCTCGTGTTGATATGCATGAGGCACGCATAAAGGAGAGTCGATTTACCGGAACCTGTGGGACCGGTCACCAGAACAATCCCGTGCTTCTGTTCGATCAGGTTGCCGAGCGCATCATAGGTGCGTTTTTCCAGACCCATCTGATCGAGGCGCTTGCCGCCCGAGGACTTATCGAGAAGACGCATTACAATACGTTCACCAAAGGCCACGGGGATGACCGAGAGACGAACGTCGATGTCCTTGCCCGCGACCTTGATCGAAATACGACCGTCCTGGGGCACGCGTTTTTCAGCGATATCGAGCTTGCCGATAACTTTGATACGCGAGGCCAGGGAACCGGCGTGGCGTTTTTGAATCTGGGTTTTATCCTGGAGCATACCGTCGATACGGAAGCGCACCAGAACCTCGTTTTCCAGGGGTTCGATGTGAATATCCGAGGCGCGTTCCTTGACCGCACGGGCCAGAAGACTGTTCACAAGGCGGATGATAGGCTTTTCATCATCGGATGATTCCAAAAGGTCGCGCGTTTCATCCAGATCGCCTTCATCACCCACGTCCCCGACGTTCAGTTCGTCGAGCACCTTCTGCGAGGCATCATTCGCGCGTTCGAACACGCGGTTGATACTGTTCTCGATCACCGAAGGAGGGCTGACGATCATGTTGATATTGGTCGAAAGAATCAGGCGCAAATCATCCAAAGGATGAATGTTCAAAGGATCCGCGACCACCACCGTGACGTTGAAGTCATCGCGGGCGATCGGCAGGATCTTGTTATCCCGACAGAACTGGATCGGAATGTTATCGACCAGCATGGGGTCGATATCATTGATCGGCAGACGGTCGTAGTAGGGAAGATCCAGCTGAATGGCCAGAGCCTTCAGCATGTCCTCTTCACTGACGAAATTGTTGGCGACGAGGACCTCACCAAGTTTTTTGGTGCTACCCTCTTCGTTCTGCTCACGCAGCGCTTCCTGCAGCTGTTTTTCCGTGATCGTCTTGGACTCGACCAGGATCTGGCCGAGTGTTTTATGCTGCAGACTGCGAAAATCCACGGAAGGCAGACGGGTCCACTTGGGGGCTGCCTCAGACTTCTTAGCTGTATTGTCCGTATCCGTCATCGAGCCACTTCCTTCATTTCGCAGGCCGAGTCCATATCACTGAGGCGGTTCCATGGGTTCCGGCATATCCATGGGCTCCGGTGTGGGAACGGGAACCGGTGGCGGCGGCGGCGGTGGTGGTGGCGGCACATCGTTGCCTCCATCCATACCTCCTCCTGGTCCACCCATCATCGGAGTCTCATCGAATCCACCCGTCGGCATAGGCACCGTGGTGGGATCTTCCGGACGCTCGCCCAGTTCAGGCTTGCCCGCTGGTTTTTCTTCCAATTCGCCCCTATCTTCCTGCTGCTGACGCCGCAGAAGTTCCTGCTCACGCTCTTCGCGGGCATCGTTGGCATCGGGATGATAACGACCGGCGTCACGGGCAGGCAGGGCTTTGATGAATTCATCATCTTCATCCGAACCGAAGGCTTTCGCCATCAGGTCGTCGCGTTCCTGAACCTTCTTATCATAGATGGCCGCAAGGTCATTGGCACCGTAAACGATATGCGGCGTCAGGAAAATCATCAGACTCGTGGTTTCCTTCTTCAGCGTGCTGTTGCGGAACAGCCAGCCGAGGATGGGAATGTCACCGAGCAGAGGGATCTTCTGATAGATCTCGGCTTCGCGGCGTTTCACAAGGCCCGAGATCACAGCGGTCTGACCATTTTTCACGGTCACGAGCTGCGAGGTCTGGCGCTTGTTGATGTTGGGCAAATTCGTGTTCGGGTTCAGTCCGCCTTCGCTGGCTTCCAGATCCAGCTTCAGCGTCACGTAGTTTCCTGTGTGGCTGATGTTCGGCTTGAGTTCGAGGCTCAGGTCCGCATCCTCTTTTTCCACTTTTTCAATCGCACCGACACCGATGGCGGCCGATTGCGTTGCGGTTTTATAGAAGATCTTGTCGCCGACCACGATCTTCGCGACTTCGTTGTTCGAGGTCAGAAGGTGCGGCGAGGACAGAACGCGGGTGTTGCCGTCGGATTTCAGCATGGTGATCAGACCGGCAGGAGTCACCGAACCGATACCAGGAATCTCAATGGGCTGACCGGCGAGGACGCCGATCGTAAAGTCCTTGCTCAGAGCGCTCGCGACACCGGCTTTGGTCGTCGTATCAAGGGCTGCGTTGGCGCCACCGGCATTGGTGATCGACGAGGCCGCGACGATAGGCGTCACGCCCTGGCCCTGCCAGCCATAGGATTGAATGCTCTTGCCGCTTTTGCTGCCGAGCAAGATCGAAGTGCCGAAGCTGAAATCGTCCGAAAGATTCACATCCAGGATATCGGCTTCCACATAGACCTGAGGCCGGCGACGATCGAGCTTGCGGACGATCGAGTTGATCGCATCATAAGCCGCGCGGGAGCCGGTGATCAGAAGGGAGTTCGAACTTTCATCAGCGGTGATCTTCACGTTGTCGCCCAGTTCGGCGACAGGGGCAGGACCCGACGGAGTGTTCATCCGTCCGCTGTTATTCTGTCCAATCGTCCGCACGGGCGAGCTGATGGGAGTCCGGCGGCTTCCTGTTGCCGATCCTTGAGCCAAAGAGGAAAGGGTTGTGGCCACTTTCTTCGCATCGGCATAGTCAAGGAAGCGGACGCGGATAGCCGCCTGGTTGGCGGGATCCTCCACCGGGAAGTCGAATTTTTTGACCAGATCCTTCACATCCTGAATGGTGCGAGGCGGTCCAAAGATCACAACCGAATTCGAACGTTCGTCCACGCTGACTTTAAAAGTCGCGCCACCGGCCTGACCACCGCGTTTGCTGGTTTCAGAAACCTGCAGAATCTCCTGGACCTTTTGCGAAATGGCTTTGGCGTCACCGTAACGAATAGGAACCAGAGCCACCTTGGGCTGCTGACCCGCGACATCCAAAAGCTCGACGATCTGAAGGATACGGCGCACCTTGTAGCCCGTATCACTGATGATCAGGGTGTTGGTCGGCTGATAGGCGATCATGGAGTTGGTCGATACGAGCTGCGACAGAGTCTGCTGAATCTGTTTCGCGTCGATGTATTTCAGCGGAACGATCTGCGTGATCAGCTTATCCGTGCGCGGTGCCCAGGTCGTCCCCTGATAAATATGCAGGTTGCCCTTGAGTGCGTTGCGTGTCGGCAGAATCTTGATGACCTTGCCGGTTTCCACAGTGGTGTAGCCGAGAACGTTCAAAGCCGAAAGAAAGGCCTGATAGGCTTCATCTTTCGTGACTTTCTTCGGCGAAATCATCTGCACTTTGCCGCTGACGCCTTTGCCGATAATCACGTTCTTACCGGTCCAGAGCGCAACCGCGCGGATGATGTCCTTGATTTCTGTCGGTTCAGGAAAGTCGATGCTTACGAGCTCCTGGCCTTCCGGTACGTTTTCCGCGCCGGGGGTCTTCGCTCCTGGCTGACCAAAGGCAGGGCCAGAGGGCAGTCGAGGGCTATCGCTCGGTCCTTCCGGTTCGTCCGGCATGGATTCTTCCGGCATCGGCGGAGGGTTATCGTCCTGAGCCATCAAGGCTTTCCCGGCCCCGAGACTCAAAATAACCGCTGTTGTCAGTTGTCGTAAGCGAATCACACTCTATCTCCCCATAGTGTGAGCAGGCAGCCTTCCAAGACTTGGCAAACTAGCCTCCCCGCTACTTTATTTCAACGTTTTGTATGCAAGGCGTCTTGCCGCCCTTCAGGTACTCAACGCGAATCTGCTTATCCGCTTGCAGCGATTCGTATACGGCGAAACCTTTTTCCGGTTGCGCCATACTTGTGCCGTTCACGGCCGTAATCACATCACCGCTGCCCAGATGGACCTGCGTCCAAAGCGATCCGCCTTTGACACCGATCAACTTAAAGCCAACCATCACGTTGTCGCGGTGATACGGCACGAGACGCCCTTGTTCCAGGATCTTGGAGAAACCGGGTCCCAGGGATTCCTCGACAAAGCTGCTCTGCAGAGTCACGGTCGTCGTGGCACAATCACCCGATTGACCGGAATCAGCGGCAGACGCCATGCTGGGAACGGCTGAGGCAGCGGGCAAGACAGGTGATGCATCAGGCTTGCCCGCAGTGAGCAAGGAGTTGATTTCCAAGCACTCCTTGACACCATTATTGTTGAGCACAACCTTGCCCTCTTCGATCGCATAGATCAGCGCGGCTTCGTTGCCGATGATGCGCTCCCCTGCACGATAGATGTCAGCTATAGTATAACCCTTTTCCTGAATGGTCGCCAAAGAGGTCTCGGCGCTGCCGGTGTGGATAATACCCAAAAGCTCGACATTCACGGTTGGTTTCTGACACTTGTCATTCGGGTTGAAAGTGGCGGCAGCGCTGCCTTCCGCACTGGGGTCGGCCTCTTCAGGAACGGCGCCTGTGCTGTTGAAGATATTGCGAGCCAGAATCACCTTACGCAGATCTCTGTAGTTGGTATCCTTGCTGAGACGCGGGCGATCCACTTCCTGCCTCGGTTTGAACCTATGCTGCATCGCAGCGCCTGAGAGGAACATAAGGCTCACGGCAGAAAGGATGGAGGCACAAATATAGGCGGCGAAGAGAACGGCAAGGCTCCGCCAGGCAATGTCGAGAACGAGGCGATTCAGGTCCTCGTACGACCGCCAGTAGCCAAGCACTTTGTCTTTCAAAGCCAGAATCTGCATGCCTGCGTCCCTATTGAATCTGAATCGTCATGTTTTGCGTGCTTCCATTGCGATTCAAGCGAACTTCGATTTCCTTTTCACTGCGCAGCTGATTCAGAAGGCGAATGGCCCCCGCGGCATCACGCAGCGGAATGCCGTTGATCTCTTCCACGATATCATTGTTCTGGAATCCGGCTTTCTCGTAGACGGAGTTCTCACGAATACGCGTCAGGCGGAAACCTTTCAATTCCCCACCGACCATATTGGGTTCGGCCTTGGCATCCTGCAGCACCTTGGTGAGCATCTCAGGGGCCAAAATATTGCGTTTGAATTCATCCGTCAGCTTGATGTTCATGCCTTTACGCTCGAAACCCTCTTCCTGATAGGCATCAGGCGGTGGCTTCGACGCCAGGCGATCGAGGGCCGTTCCCACGGCTCCCGGACGTCCGCCCTGGCCTTTGCGTTTGGGCGTCGGCATCACGAACTTTTCGAGCTCGACATACTCACGGCCGGTGTTGCGCTCCAGGATCACGCGGTCGTCGTAGATTTCCACGAGTTTGGCATCATCCTGAATGGTTTCCCCGACCATATAGCTGCTGGTGCGTTTCTTCTGAGTGTTTTCGATCATCGCGAGACCGTTGAACGGATCGCCGGCAAAGATCACGCCGGTCAGCTTCAGAGGCAGATCCGATTTCACAAGCTTGTCCGAACGTGTTCCGGATTTGGCAGGACCGTCAATAGCATCCCCCATCTTCCCTTCGCTATTGAAAATATTTCGCTCAAGGATGATGGTCTGATCCGCTTTGCTGACCTTTTTCTGATCGAGCTTCAGACTCTCAGTGCTGACACGGGTTTTGGGACGTGGGGTTTTGCCGACGGGCAAAAACACGAAGGACATGTAGAGTGAAAGTCCGCTGGCAATGATAAATGCAGCGGCGAGCAGGGCTAAAACCCACTTGAGCGAAAAGCGGCGCAGGAACCGGACGAACCGGAGCAGCTGTTTGCGATCGATCGAGACCAAGACCCTTTCCATACCCACCCTGAGCACGTTGCAATTGTGCTTTCTACCAAACGCCCCATGAAGGGGAGCTAAGCAACGCAGGCTCCCCCAATGACGACAAATGCGCAGGCTCTTTCCTAACGCATCTTTCGGCTATTCGCCTAGTCCTGCATGAGGATTTTTTTTCGTGTCGGCCTTGGAGGCATGGCAATAAAGAAGCCAAAATCACGCATTCTCAGGGGCTTCGCTGGCCAGAAGAAGGTTCTTAATAAACTGTGCGCAGGTCCCAGCCGTGGCGAAACTTATGGTCATGGCATAGTCGGCCTGCCGATATCTATCGACCCTGCGCTGTTCCATCTGGCTCAAACGCTCTTCCAGATAGGCCTGGCGCTGCTGACGATCGGGAATTTCTTTCGCCGCGATCAGCATGGGTCTTTTTTCCAGCTCTTCGGGTCTCTGCAAAAGACGATAGACCACTTCCGACATGGGCGTGGCCAGCCAGATAGTGGGTCCGAGTCGACGCATGAGTTCCATATTCTCTTCGCGTTCCACCGCACCGGCGCCGGGAATGATGATGTGATTCAAAATCCCGCCGATGGCTTCCAGCGCTTCGGTTTCCATTTGGCGAAAAGCTTCTTCCCCCTCCTGGGCGAAGATGTCTTCAATGCGGCGTCCCTGTTTCTTTTCGATCCAGTCGTCCAGGTCCAAAACGCCAAACCCTATGAGCCGCGCGAGCTGATACGCAACGGTGGTTTTGCCGCTCGCTGTCGCGCCGACCACGACTAAATTTGGGAATTGCTTGCGATTGAGCGTGGGGTATTCGAGGACTTTTTTCAAGATCAGTTATCCGCTATAGATGGTTCCGTATCATTCTTTCTAACATTGCTGGCCCGCTGGGTGAAGGGGATTTATGTACATATCAGTCCAAAAGCAGGATTCTGTTCTCACCTGGACGATTCGCCGCCCGGATCGCTTGAATGCCTTGGGTCCCATCATCGGCGCGGAGCTTTTGGAACTCGTGATGCAGCTGGAGCAGGAGCTGGAACCCTTCCGAACGGACCCTGCCATCGAAGAGCCGCCCTATCGTGGGCTGATCCTGCGTGCAGACCCGGTTCGGCGGGGCCAGAATCCACCCATATGGATTGCAGGCGGTGATCTGAAAGAACTTGCGCAGCTGTCATCACCCGCTGATGGACGGGCCTACGCTGCGGAATGGGCGCAAATCGGCCTTATTTTGCAGGGTCTGCCGATTCCCGTGATCGCCGCGATTCAGGGCGCAGCGATCGGAGGCGGCGCAGAGCTGGCTCTGGCGGCTGACGTGCGACTCGCGACCGCAGAGAGTTCACTGCACTTCAAACAGCTGGAAGTCGGTCTTGCGACGGGCTATGCCAGCTGTCAGCGTCTTGTGACTCTAGTGGGTCAGGCCCGTGCGACTGATCTTCTGCTCCGCTGTCGCCGACTTTCCGCGAGCGAAGCGCAAAGTTTGGGACTCATCAATGACCTTGCCGCCGATGACACGGAACTTGAGACGCTCCTCACAAGCGTCATGCACGATTTCAAGCGCCTGTCACCGCGAAGCCTGATGATCCAAAAACACATGCTCCAGGGCCCCTTTGTCGATAAAAAACCACAATGGGCCGATCGCGAACTGGACCTTTTCCAGCAGCTCTGGATGCACCCGGCGCATGAAAGATTTCTGCGAAAATTTATGGGGAATTGAACAGAGTCGCGAGTTTTCCTGGCACACAGGGGATGCGGGCATTTAAATTCACGAGGAAACGCGAGGCCGCAGCCTTGGGCCAAAGGCGGCTCATCTCAGAAATTTCCAGAACGGGAAGCCCCTTCAGCTGCGATGGGGCGGCCCAGGTCGTCATATTCAGATTCTGACAGTAACGCTTCCATTGCGGCTTAAGGTCCGCGGGATAATCCACGGCGATAAAATTGGTCTGCGGAAATGCAAGGCGCAATCCCAAAAGGACCAGCGCATGCGTGGGATCAGTCTCCCATCCCTGCAGCCGTAAGGCGCTCGGCTGCAGCGCCCATCGTTCCCGAAAGGCCCTCGCGAGGCTTTTTTTCCAGGCTAAAACTTCATGCTCCCGCAGCCAGTCCGCAAAGCCTTCCGCACGCTGTTCAGCAGGAAGAGGAGCTTCCGTACCTGGCAGAACGCAGGCCGTCACCGCACCATCCACCGCATAAAACTCAGGCCCATCGTACCAAAGATCGGCAACCCAGCCGCGAAAGCCTTTATAGTAAATTTTTCCAGGAGGAAGATCCGGGAAGGAAGGCAGCTGGCCCCACGGGAGTTTCCCGGCCAGAGCCAGTGTTCCATCCGCCGTTTCACAGGCCCAGAAGGAAGCCAGGCGAAACACAGGATACGGGGCCTCAGGAGCCCCGTTTTCAGGAAAGGTCCAGATCATACGTTGAAGCGGAATTCCATGACATCGCCGTCTTTCACGACGTAATCACGGCCTTCCTGGCGAATCAGACCCTGATCTTTGAGCTTGGCGCGTGCGCCGACCTTCACCAGGTCCGGGATCACATAAACTTCAGCACAGATGAATCCACGCTCAAAGTCCGAGTGAATCACGCCCGCCGCGGCTGGCGCCTTATCACCCTTGTGAATCGTCCAGGCGCGGATCTCTTTTTCACCGGCGGTGAAGTAAGTCTGCAGACCGAGAAGGCTATAACCCGCGCGGATCAGACGGTTCAGACCAGGCTCGGTCATGCCGAAGTCCTTGATCATTTCCATCTTCTCTTCCAGCGAGAGCTGGCTCAGCTCTTCTTCGATCTTGCCACAGATGATGACGCATTCAGCTTTTTCCGCAGCCGCGTGTGCCTTCACCTTTTTGGTGAACTCATTGTCCTGCGAACCATCAGCCAGGGATTCTTCCACGTTGCACACATAAAGAACGCTTTTCGCGGTGATCAGATGCAGCTCTTCGTAAGCCTTCTGCACAGCAGGTTCATCACCCACAAAATCAGCCAGGGGGAAAACGCGCGCAGGCTTCAGCTCGTTCAACTGGTTTTGAAGAGCCGTCAGCATCTCCGCGATCTTCACGATATCTTTTTTGCCCGTTTTCAAAAGCTTCTGATAACGGCTATTGGCATTCTCAACCGTGGCCATATCCGCAAGGACCAGCTCGGTGTTGATGATCTCGATATCCCGGATCGGATCCACACCGCCCTCGACGTGCGTGATGTCGCTGTCGTCAAAGCAGCGAACCACGTGGGCGATGGCGTTGGTGCTCTTGATGTGACCCAGGAACTGGTTGCCGAGGCCCTCACCTTTGGAGGCGCCGCGCACGAGCCCGGCGATATCGACGAATTCCATGCTGGCAGGCACGATGCGCTGGGCTTTTACATACTTGTCGAGTTCCTGAAGGCGCGGATCCGGAACATCCACCCGGCCCACGTTCGGATCGATCGTACAAAACGGATAGTTGGCCGAAGCCGCACCCGCCGACGTCAAAGCATTGAAAATAGTCGACTTGCCGACGTTAGGCAGACCAACGATACCGCATTTAAAACCCATGGCTCTTAGCTCCGCATATTGATGAATTGCAGCGGCAGACCGATCTCGGTCGCGGCGCGCAATGTTCTGATCGTCTCCTGCAGATCGTCGATGCTTTTGCCCGTGACCCGGACCTGCTCGTCCTGGATCGCCGCCTGCACCTTGATCTTCGAATCTTTGATCAGTTTGACAATTTTCTTGGCTTCTTCCTTATCAATCCCGTTCTTGAGCGTAACTTCCTGGCGCAAAGCATTGCCCGAGCCTTCGATCTGCTTGCCGTAATCCAGCGTGCGCAGATCCACCGAGCGCTTGACCAATTTTTGCTCCAGAAGCTGATGGATGGCCCGAAGTTTCAGCTCGTCATCCGCCAGGATCTTGATCTTTTTTTCCGTTTTATCAAATTCGATCGTCGACTTGCTGCCGCGGAAATCAAAGCGGGTCGAAATCTCTTTCACCGTTTGGTTTACGGCGTTGTCGACTTCCTGAAGATTGACTTCGTTGACGATGTCGAAAGAAGGCATATTCAGCAACTCCTAAAAAAGGGACTTCCCACAAACAGTCGATTTCTTTAACCTAAAGGATTATGCCAAGGAACAGAAGAATCATTGCATCCGCCAGTTGCGTCGTTTTAGCATATACGACTGCGATCCCCTGTCTTTTTGCCGAGAAAAATCAGGTAAAACTGGCTCTTCCTATGAAACCCTCCCAGGAGCGCGAAGATTACCAGGAGTGCGTGACCTCGGTCATTAAAAAATACCAGGGTCCGGGCTCGGTAAAAAAGAACAAGAAGCTCCAATATGGCCTGGCTGCCTGCAAGGATCGCTATCCGGCCGTCTCCATTATGATCGACTGCAAAAAAGAGATGGCCGCTGCCTATCGCGAGGATCATGACGCGCTGAAAGCCGCTCTGATCGAGTGCAAGAGCGAATACAGCAAGTACACCTTCAACCCCAAAAATCCGGTGCCCTTCGTTCTGCGGGGGGAGCAGGTCTTTTTCGCCGGCGCGGGTTTGAATCGCAGTCACCCCATCCGGGCCCAGGAGGACGAGGATCCGACCAACGGCCTTTATATGAGCGATAACTTCGGCAACTTTTCCTGCACCTCGCTCTATAAAACCATGTTCCGCGAGCTGCAGCCGGAGTACCTGCTCTTTGGCAACGATCCCTTCGTCTACACGCCTCTGCGTCACGCCAAGCGCGAGGAATTCCTGAAATCCGTAGGCCTCGCGGGCGCCTTGAATAAGCCGAAAACCATGCTTCTTTCGATGCATCGCGATTTCGGCGAGCTCCATTACGAGCCTTCGACCCAGGAAACCGTGAATTACTTTCCGATGAGTTACTGCAACTTCGATCGCAAACTCGGACCTATTTTCGAAGGCATGAAGATCTATTACCTGGTCGATCGTATCAGCACCCAGGTGACGCCCTACTTCGGCACGGCCTTCTATCGCGATGACAGCAAGATTCCGGTGAAAGACCTCGCCGAGCAGATCCGCACCCTGCTCGGCAATCAGTATAAACTCTTCAATCCCAGACCCGGCGTCACCTTGATCTCGCAGGTGGAACCGTCGGCCTTCGACAAGGAAGGCGATCCGAAGAACGTGTGTCAAAGCGGCCAACAGTCACCCTATATGGCCGTGATCAACGAGCGCGAGTCCACGGGTATGGCGTCTTACACTTTGCTCGCGAATATCAGTAACCTCTGCCGCTATGGCGACAAAATCTCCTCCCGCTTTCTGAAAAAAGGTCCCTGAGACACGATCAACCTGCTATGATACCCGCCGTCGCGGCCAAACCGCCTATTTTCTGAATTTCACAGCGGATCCCATCTATGAGCGTCGAAGTCGCCAAGCAACGCATTCTGCAAAGAGTGCCGCTCGCTACATTGATCGGCGAAACAGTCGCGCTGACCACACGTAGCGGCCGGCAGGTCGGCCTTTGTCCCTTTCACGGGGAAAAGTCGCCGAGCTTTACCATTTTCGATGATCACTACTTCTGCTTCGGCTGTCGCGCCCGTGGCGACGCCATCACCTTTGTCCGGGAAATGCAGGGGCTTTCCTTTCTGGAATCCCTCCGTTATCTCGCCGAGAAATTCGGCATTGATGTCCCGGAATTGGAGCATCCCACGCACGATCGCGCGGCTCGCCAGATGGAGTCCAACCTTTATAAGATCTGTGCGGAAAGCCTGAGCTTTTTCCGTGAACGCCTGCTGGCATCGAACGGAACCTTTGCCCTTCAGTATCTCGAAAGCCGGGGTTTCACGCCGGAATTCATCGAGAAGCATCAGTTCGGCCTGAGTCCGCAGGAACCGCAGTTTCTGGTCAATCACCTTCTGCGCAAGGGCTTCGCGATCAAGGACATGATCACGGCTTCGGTGGCGAACAGCTCGCAGTACGATAACAAGGCCTACGATTTCTTCAACCATCGCCTCATGATTCCGATCTTCGATATGCATGGCCGGGCGATTGCTTTCGGCGGCCGCTGCTTCGGTGATGAGCAGCCGAAATACAAAAACAGCCGGGAAACACCGCTCTTTGATAAGTCGCAGGTCCTTTACGGCCTGCATCTCGCGAAGGAACCGATTCGCCGCGATCGTCGGGCGATCGTATGCGAAGGATACATGGATGTCCTTCAGCTCTGGCAGGCGGGCATTCCGCATGCCGTCGCCTGTCTCGGCACGGCTTTGACCATCCATCACCTGCGTCGGCTCGCAGCGCTCACGCCGCGCGTTTATCTTATTTTTGATGGCGATCGCGCGGGTCGCGCGGCCACCTTGCGCACAGTGTCCCTGGCTCTGGAAGTGCCTCAAACTGAATTCAAGGTCGTGGTCCTTCCCGAGGAGCATGATCCCGATACCTTTGTGAAAGAGTACGGCGTGGCCGGCATGGAACAGCAGCTGCAAGGCGCGCAAAACCTTTTGGAATTTGCGATCCAGGCGCGTCTCATGGAAACGCATGACCTCGGCGTTCCGGATCTGATCAATAAGGAATTCATTCCCTGGCTGCAGTCGGTGGATGATCCCGTGCGGCGTCAGTATCTTTTGGTGCGCATTGCTGAACTCACCGGAGTACCGGCTGCCGACCTTGAAGAAAAGGTGAAGCCGGACACAGCGGTCAAACGCGTGGCCCCATCGCGGGTGGAGGCTCCGGCTCCCGAAGCTCCCCGACCCAAGGTGCAGGAACTGAAAGGCGCGGAACTTTCCTTCATGGGCCATCTTTTCTTTTCACGTCCGGGTGAAATAGATCTGGATACGACCGAGCAGATGCTGAAAACGCAGCTTGAACTCGATGAACTCTGGCTCGATTTCGCGCTGGAATTATCGAAGGCTCTGCGGCGTAATCTGGTGCCGTCCGAACTCAACAAATCGCACTGGACCTCGCTTGTGATTCCAGAAGCGCTGACGCTGATCGAGAGGCTGGAACGCGACGCTCCTCTTTACATCACGACGGCCCGTCAGCAGCAGATGGAAAAGCTGGCCAAGGAAGTACGTCGCAAAGCACTGAAAGAAAGCCTCGCGCGTCTGAAGCAGAACCTGATGCGCGGTACGGCTGAAGAGCAGCGGGAAATTCTTGCTGCCGTGGCCCGCATAACGAAAGAACTTAACGCCGCAGCTGTGAATAGCGGCACCAATCCATAGGCAAGGGTTTCGGATGAATGATGTAATGTATGCAGGTTTTGGCCGCCGTTTGCTGGCGGTCTGCATCGATCACCTCCTCTTTGGAGCGATGATCGCATGCGTGGGCTTCGTGCTGCTGTTTCCAGCTTTGCTCCTCGGCTTCATGTCGATGTTCAGCATGGCGACGATCACGATTTTCACCCTCCTTCTGTGGATGGGTATCATGACCCTTCTGGTCGGCGCGCACTGGCTTTATTATGCAGGTTTTGAGGCCTCTTCGCTGCAGGCTACGCCGGGCAAACTGGCCATGGGGCTGAGGGTCTGTGATGAGCAGCTTCAGCGGTTGACTCTGCGTCGTTCCACCATTCGTTATCTCAGCCACTTTTTATCAACTGTTCTGTTTTATTTTGGATATTTGATTTCCTTTTTTACGACGAGAAGGCAAACTCTCCATGATTTGATCAGTGACAGCCTGGTCGTACGTTGGGAAAGTCTGCCGAAAGTACTTACAAAAGCGTCAGACAGCGTTCCGCAGCTGGTGCCGGAGGCTAAACCGGAGTTGGCTTAAAAGTGCAGGAAAGGGTGTCAGAGGAACTGTTTACAGTCACAATGTCACATAGAAGCGTTCGGGCGAAGGTTAATTTCCCTTAAATTTCAGCTGCGCTCTGCACATGCAGAAAGACTGCAGCGAAAGTATAAGTCAGGAAAGTTAAAAACTTTTTGCCCGCAACGCCGCTTGCATTTTTGGCTAGCGGTATTTATAACTATAGATTAAACGTGCTGTTCAACCCGCACGCCTTCTAGTTTAGCAAGCCACATCGACACATCAACAGCTGCGGAGAATCTTTCTACGTATGGCTATTAAGAAAAAAACCGCCACAAAGGCCAAAGAGTCTGGGAAAGCAAAAGCAGTGAAAAAGACGACTGCCAAGAAGAAACCAGCAACGAAGGCCAAGAAAGCTACGGCCGCGAAGAAAACATCTGCGGCTGATGAAGCTGAATTGTCTGCGGTGCCTGGCAAGAAGAAGTCCGCCAGTAAAAAAGGCGGCGATAAGAAAGCTTCGGACAAGGCCCATGACGATGCCGACCTTGAGCTGATGGATGATGAAGATGATGACGAGCTGCTGGACGGAGATGATGACATCGACATCCTTCCGGATGACGAGGAAGAATTTGATGAAGCCAAAGCAGCTCCTGTTGAGGATTTCGACGAACTCCCCAGCAAGCCCAATAAAAAAGAGATCAGCAGCAAGCTGATTAACAAACTGAACGGCATTTATCAGAAGAAGGGATCTTTGACCTTCCGTGATGTGGATGCTGCCGTTCTGGATGAAGATGCTGGTCCCGAAGTGATCCAATCGGTTTTGAGCGAGCTTAAAACCCGTGGAATCAATGTTCAGGATACGGCTCAGGATGAATTCAACGACATCAAGATCGCCGGCGCCACCAAAGGCGAAGACGATATCCTGATGACCGATGATTTGGATTTCGCCGCCACCGACGAACTCGGCATTGATGACGACATCGACCTCGATGTGGAAATCGATGTTGAAGTCGATACGGAAGTGGATGTCGATGCTGCTCCGGACATCGAGAAAAAAGACGCCAAGGCCACCGAGGACTTCGGCAAGTCCAACGACCCCGTGCGTATTTACCTGCGCAAGATGGGGAGCGTGGCGCTTCTGTCCCGCGAGGGCGAAGTTGTTATCGCGAAGAAGATCGAAGCCGAAGAGAACCGGATCCTGGAACAAATCCTGAAGCTCGCCATCGGTCGTGACACGATCGTCGATGCGGCTCGCAAGTTTGTGTCCGGTGAAATCCGGATGAAGGGCTTCATCAAGGGTTTCGATGATGATGAGGCCTCTTCCAACGAGGAAGCGCATTCCGATAAGCTGCGGAAGGTGACCGAGGTCTTCCTTCAGGAGTACGACAGGTTCGAAAGACTCCTGACCGAAGGCGGCGTGACTCAGGCCAAGCCTGCTGCCAAAGGCAAGGCCAAGGATCCCCTGCAGACCCAGAGCGATAAGATCTTTGATATTCTGAAAGAGCTGAATATCAACAGAAAGCTTCTGACCAGCGTCATAGATCGTCTGGCTCAGCATGCCAACGTTCTGCGTGAAGCGGATCAGGACATCGGTTATTACGCCAAGCGTATGCAAACGACGCGCGATAACCTTGTCGATCATGTCAGCAAAAATCCCGGCGTGCCTTTGAACAACGCCACCGATCGGGAATGGCAGCGCGTGGTTCGCAACGTGTCCGCGGCGATTGAAAATGTCGATCGCGTGCGCGGCGAATCGAACATGCATCCGGCTGATCTGATCGAGAACTACCGTGCTCTGCATTCGATGCAGCAAGCGGCGGAATCGGCGAAGAAGGAGTTGGTGGAAGCCAACCTTCGTCTCGTTGTTTCGATTGCCAAGAAATACACCAACCGCGGTCTGCAGTTCCTGGATTTGATCCAGGAGGGCAACATCGGTTTGATGAAGGCCGTTGAGAAATTCGAATACCGCCGTGGTTATAAGTTTTCAACTTATGCCACCTGGTGGATTCGTCAGGCCATCACCCGTGCCATCGCCGATCAGGCTCGTACGATTCGTATTCCGGTCCACATGATCGAGACGATCAACAAGCTGATCCGCACCAGCCGTTACCTCGTCCAGGAGATGGGCCGCGAGCCCACACCGGAAGAGATCGCAGCTCGTATGGATATGTCGGTCGACAAGGTGCGCAAGGTCCTGAAAATCGCCATTGAGCCCATCTCCCTTGAAACCCCGATCGGTGAAGAGGAAGACAACCACATTGGTGATTTCCTGGAAGACAAGACCCAGTCGTCCCCTTCCGAATCTGTCATCGCTGGCAGTCTGGAAGAGCAGACCCTGAAGGCCCTCGCAACGCTGACGCCGCGTGAGGAAAAGGTTCTGCGTATGCGTTTTGGTATCGGTGAAAAGTCTGACCATACTCTTGAAGAGGTAGGCCAGAACTTCGACGTAACCCGCGAGCGGATTCGTCAGATCGAAGCCAAGGCCCTGCGTAAACTTCGCCATCCTTCGCGCAGCAAAAAACTGCGGGCCTTCATAGAAAGCTAAAGCAGCGCCCCAGGTTTCTGTTTACCGACCTGGGGCTTTCTGTTACTTATTTCGTCATTCCTCATGGGTCCATAGCTCAGTTGGTTAGAGCAGCGGTCTCATAAACCGCTGGTCCCCCGTTCAAGTCGGGGTGGACCCACCATTTCTCTTCAAAAGAAAAATCCCATAACAGACAATAGATATATGCCCGCTTGCAGCGGCCCCACTGGACAGGGTAGCCCGCTAACGCGGGCTAAGTCGGGCTCTCCCCGAATCGTAGTGGGTCCGACCCTGAATCTCTCTACCGGCACATATTTAAAACCCTGAGTCGATAATTTTTGAAACGCCTATATCCGGCTCTCCCCGAATCGTAGTGGGTCCGACCCTGAATCTCTCTACCGGCACATATTTAAAACCCTGAGTCGATAATTTTGGCTCTCCCCGAATCGTAGTGGGTCCGACCCTGAATCTCTCTACCGGCACATATTTAAAACCCTGAGTCGATAATTTTTGAAACGCCTATATCCAAATAGATCTACTCGGCGAGACCGTGTCACAGCTCTTCACCCGAATCCCCGAAACTTTCCGTCAGTCCCGTCCCGCGTTCCCGTCACCAGCGCACTTTTGCGGCCTGAGACGGAAGAGTGGATCCTTGCGTCTAAATTTTGAGCTGCACAATCCTCCTTATGGACCTGCTTTGTCTCGCGGATTCGCCGTCCATCACCCGCCAGCTGAATTCAGGGCGCACCATGGCCCTCCGGATTCAGCGCCGGCTCCATTTTTGTTCCATAGCTCAGCTGGGTTCGGATCTATTCGGTTGTCAAAGATCAAGGTGGTTTTCCTCGCGGGACCTGGAACCCATAACCCAACATGAGTCTTATGTTCATAAGACAACGGTTCACCTCCTTTTCATAGCGACTGGGGAATATGACAATGGTCTGCCTTGCCCTT